>DAOUVS010000340.1 GCA_030667525.1 Candidatus Zixiibacteriota bacterium
GGATGTTTAAGCTTTCTCTGCCCAAAAGTGTAAAACCTGGCAAGGAAGCCAAAGGAAAAATTGAATTACTTGATGAGTTTGTTTCAGAGCAATTTGAAAAATCAATCACCGTTGAGCTGACCGGCAAAGAGACAACTCGCTTTACTGTTCCGGTTAAACGGGTTATTCGTATCCCTGGCCAAAAAGCCAACGAAACAAAACCTGCTGTAAAAACTACCTCCGGTTAGAATATATTAATAATTACAATAAAAAACCTGATCAGATTTGATCAGGTTTTTTTATAAATAATAAATATTGTTGGTTAATCAAAATCTGTCTCATAATTATTAACTACTTCATCCCAACCGCCGCTGTAGATTTCCCCTTTGGCTGTGGAATGAACCAGTCGAAAATTGCCATATCCCTGGCTGTCCTCAAATACGAAATAGACTCCGCCTTGCAACGAATAATAATACCAGACTTGAAGCGGTTTGGTGACTGCCGGTGGAGATGCGGTTTTTATTTCATCGCTTAAACCATACATCAACAATACTCTGCCACGATCAGTACTCCAGCCATTTGTCACCCCGGCCAGCGATGAATAATTATTATTGGCATAATTAAATCTTGAGATAACATCGAACAGATATTCATTCTTACCGGTCCAGGGCGAAGGATCCCTGTCATCAAAATGGCGATTAATAAAGGCATATTTCCCGGTATCGTTCAAGGTTTGAAACATCTCCCAATCCGAAGGATTGATAATAAATCGTATCCAGTTTGTTTTGGTTTCCATACAGGCAGTGTCCAAAGGCGAACGATAAGAAATTAAAACTTTATCTGGCTGTTGCATTGGTAAAGAAACAATTGAAATTTTCTTCGCGGATTCCGTAGTCGCCCCGGTCCTTAAGTCGGTGGCAGTAAGTCTCAATTCATATTTCCCCAGTGCCCAACTTGAATAATCAAGCCGATTGGTTATCACTGCTGTCGAATCTGGTTTGTAAATCATCATTTCGCCGAAATCAAAGTAAGGTTCCCCGTTGTCTTTAAAAATCTGATAAGCAAGAGTAAAAGAATCACTCTTGGCTGGAGAATATTCCAGATTATAGATTTCGGCATAAATATAGATGTACTTATCGGTATGATTAAAAACTCCCATTGGTGAAGATCTGATTTCATAGCCGTTTTTTATCAGCCGTGATGTCGCCAGAATTGATGAGTCGGTAACATAACGAATATATTTTGCTAGCTCAATATCACTCATACACAAAGAATCTAAAATTAATGGGGCAATTTTATATCGTCCATAATGAAAAGAACCGGTATTCCCACTAACAACATCGGTAACTTCAAGAAATATCTCATATATTCCCGGTTCGATATATAAGGCTAATTTATCATGAATCTCGACATCTCTTCTGGATGCATCTTGAACATTATCTGCTTTGATATAAAAATATGTACTGGCAGAATCAATTTTATTTCCAAGCGTGTCGGATAGATACAAAACGGCCGATATACTCCCACGTAGCCAATCCTCACCCTCTACTGGACTTGAATCAAATTGAAATCGTTTCAGCAAAAATGGAAATTCGACATAAGATGCAGTGCCGCCTCTGGGGTCGTTAAAAAGATTTATGCCAGCCTGAATGCTGATTGTCTCAGAAAAAACAGATGATGCGGCAATAGTCAACACAATCAATACTATCAGAGATATTCGCCTAATCACTATCTAGAGTTCCTCCTTGAACTATAATCAATAGATGCCATTAACAGGTTAATTAATATCAGGGATACCAATATCCGGAATTTTATTAGTACCTCTTTTGGCGGAATTTTCAGATTCCATTCCATTATTGCGAATCCAATATTCCCAATCGCCGTCGAATCGTTCACCCTGCTTATTTGAATGGACAAGACGATAATTACCGAACTCATCAAGATCCTGAAAAATAAAATAAACACCTTCTTCAAGAAAATAATAATTCCAAACTTGTAATGGGCCGGATTGGGATGGA
>DAOUVS010000304.1 GCA_030667525.1 Candidatus Zixiibacteriota bacterium
AAGATCCGGGTGATCCGATGAGTTCTTATGAGAAATGGGATATGATTTCCCGCAACACTCAATATGTCGTCGGTGGGATATATTATTACTCCGTAGAATCTCAATTTGGAAATCAAGTAGGAAAATTCGTAATAATAAGATAATCACTTGCCCAAATACCTTTTTCGGACTATTTATATACTATGAAAAAACAACGAAGAGATATACTGGGTGTAATTCTTGGTCTGCTCCTGATTTTTTCGGCCTCAGTTAACGCAAGAGAGGCGTATACGGAACAACCGGCTAACCTTCGCAAAATCGGCAACAACTTTCCCTTTTTGACAATTGCTACTCACGATGTTGGGAAAATAGCACTGACGGTTACTAATTTTGGAGTTATCGGGACCGCCGGATATAATATCCCCGATCCCATTACCGGGTATGCCTCACCTTCATTGAGCTACCCCGACGGCTATGGGCTGAATTATCTTTCAAGCGCATCGTTATGGATCGGTGCGGTTGCCGGGCCAGACACTCTGGTTTCGGCGGGAAATAATATTGGGTGGGGCGATATCAACGAATTTTTTCCCTTTCCATATCCTGAAGGTGATATACAATTTCGCTCGATCAACGACCCCGAGGCTCCCGAATATGTTGATGCTGTTTCAAATCAGGATTTTGTCGCGACCTATTACGATACCTTCAGCGCATTTGGAGGAGTCGATTATTTTACCGGCGAAACACATAATTCCCTCGGCATCAAAGTTATTCAAAATAGCTATGCCTGGGGATATGACTATGCAGAAGATTTTATTCTTTTTGATTATTCAATAATAAACATTGGCAACAAAAATCTCGAAGATGTTTACATTGGCATTTATATAGATAATGACTGCGGTGTGGATAACACCTTTTCTTCATCTGATGATATCTGCGGTTTCCTAAAAGCGGCACCATCCCGATATATAGATGGCCTCTTGGATACTGTCGATGTTGCCTGGGCCGCTGACAACAATGGCGATCCAAATCAGGGCGGTAATTTGCAGGGACTCAGATCGCCAACATCGGTTATTGGAGCCAAAATTCTCAGAACTCCGGCAGATTCGGTTCGCTTTACATTTAATTGGTGGGTGTCAAATTTCTTCGAAACTCAAATAAATTGGGGGCCGAGAAAGCTGCCAACAGAACATGAATCTGTAAGAACTTTTTTTGGCGAATTGGGAACTCCTTTTACAGACAGAGATAAATACTATGTTATGAGCAAGGACGAATTTGATTACAATCAGGAATATACGATGAATGATCATTCTCATCTTGGCTGGCTGCCTCCCCCGGCTGAGGCCAACAGTATTGCTGGTGGTGCCGATATTAGATATATTTTATCATGCGGCCCGTTTGATTTCAAAAAAGGTGATGTGCTTCCGTTTACTTTCGCAATTATTGGCGGGCAGGATTATTATTATCAGAATTTTCGAATTAACCCTTTTGGATATGTAAATTTCAGGAATCCCTCGGATTTAGCACTAAATACTGTTTGGGCCAGCTGGATCTATGACAATCCCGGCTATGATACCGACGGCGATGGATACAAAGGAAAATATTATATAAAGATTTACGATTCTATATTCGATCCAAACCTGAACAAGTGGATTGCATCTGTAGCTGAAACATTATATTACAAGGGAGATGGTGTTCCTGATTTCAGAGGCGCCACACCTCCTCCGGCGCCAAAATTTGAACTGTATCCACGCGTTACCGAAGAAAACGTCGGTGAAATTGAGATTCGCTGGAATGGCCGGGTGGCGGAAACTTCTCTTGACCAGTTCAGTCAGCGGGCCGATTTTGAAGGTTTTCGTATTTATATTTCCATTTCTGACCGAGATGAAGATTATGTGTTGGTCAGCTCGTATGATTTGGAAAACTATAATCGCTGGGAATATCATCGCGAATTTTACCGATGGGAACTAAAGGGACAGCCATATGACATCAGAACCTTGAAAGCGATGTATGGCGAATCATTTAATCCGTTGGAATACTTTGATCATGACCATACGATCTCTACCTATAGCGAAACACTTCAGGACTATGAAGGTTTTTACTTTACTCGCCATGACTGGAACCAATCAGATTTTAGTGACACGATGGAAATTCATAAAATCTATCCCAATCAGCCCTACCCCTCTTCGCTTGATTTGGACAGCGCCGCGATGTTTTATCCCGATGAATTAACTGATGAGGGTGAATTCAAGTTTTTTGAGTACCGATATGTCTTAAGGAATCTTTTACCTTCAATGCCATATTTTATTTCGGTGACTGCTTTTGATCATGGTTATCCCGAACGTGAGCTCGCTCCGCAGGAAACAAGCCCGACGACCAATTCTATCAAAGAGTTAGCACAAAACTCGGCAGTTATCGTTGAGAACAATAAACTTGATGTTTTTGTTTATCCCAATCCATACCGAATTGACGCCAATTATGATGAACGGTTTGAGGGTTGGGAACATCCCGACCGGCCAAAGGAATATAACAGGGCGCTGAATTTTGGGAATCTTCCGCACAAATGCACCATTCGTATTTTCAGCCTTGATGGTGATTTAATCAGAGAGATTGTCCATGACAAAGATCCGGGTGATCCGATGAGTTCTTATGAGAAATGGGATATGATTTCCCGCAACACTCAATATGTCGTCGGTGGGATATATTATTACTCCGTAGAATCTCAATTTGGAAATCAAGTAGGAAAATT
>DAOUVS010000175.1 GCA_030667525.1 Candidatus Zixiibacteriota bacterium
ATTTGCCTCAGCGCCGGGAAAATACTCACCATACCAGGTTCCCTCCCACTCATAGGCGTACCCAGACTGCTCATATTGGGTATTGAATATATTATTTAATCGAGCTGAAAGTGTTAGTAAACCATTGTCGCCGATTTTTCCCACCGGGACCGAAAACGAAACCGATGAAAGCAAATACGGATCAATTGCCAGGTCTTCTCTTCCGCCGTTTTCTATATACTGCTTTCCGATAGCCCGCAAACGATAAGTCAGGTGCAACGGTTTTTTGTTCCAATCAACTATTAGATTTCCAATATAATCAGGAAACCCGGCAACCGGCTTGTCTGCATAATTAATCGTATCATCAACTGCTCCATCCCAATCGGTATCATTGTAGATAAAATATTTCTTAATTCTATTAAAATTAAATGCACCATTGCCGCTGATTGAAAGATATTTATTTATATTGTATGTACCATCCAATTCTATCCCGGCATGGACCGAACGGTCGGCATTACCAAGAATCGCCCGCCCGTTATCATCAAGTCCACCTTGCGGAACGATTTCATTGATAAATTCCATCCAAAATAGATTTAGTCCAAGTTTACTATTATCGTTTCTCCAGTTACCGCCCAATTCAAAATCATATACTCTTTCCGAATCGGCTGTCAGTTCGCCGTTTTCAATCGATGGCGATGTATCCGGCTCATCAGCCTCATAAATCGTCTGGTCGGTTGGTTCGCGCGAGGAGATTGCAAAACTGAAAAAGAGGTCGACTTTATCATTAAGCAAATAGGTCAGTCCAACTCGGGGAGACAAAAACAGCCAATCAAGATCAAAGGTTTCAGAGGAATAAGCCCCGAGCGCGTTCCGGTTAAAATCATACTTTAAATATTTGAGCTGAATATTACTCATCAGGCGAATGTTATCGGAGAGGTATAAATAGTTCAGAGCGTAGAGCGACGCAAAAGTTTTCTTCCCGAAATATTCATAATATCGGTTGCGCGGATTGATATCACCGCTGAGATTTTCCGCCCAGACCACCTGACCCCAGTGTTCGGAGTTAAAATAATAAAATGATCCGCCGATAGTTGCTTTGCCTTTTTCATAATTCCAGTCAAACCGCGGGTTCCAGCCATACTGATTTTTAGCCACCCTTTTTTGCCTGACCAGATCGACTTTGGTAATACTCGGGTCGGCCAGATTGCCGGATGGAATATTGTACTCATCAATATTGCGCTCGTCTTTAAATTGCTCATAGTAACCTTTACCGCGAATATAATAAAGTGTGTTCTTGAATTGTACGATGTCACTCAAGAAAAAAGTGTTATGAAGCTCATAGTGCGGCTGATTAAAATTGTCGGTGGCATTTTCATAATCAAGTCCATAGGCACTGTTGCTGCGGCGATTTTTGGACAACGTTTCCCGGTCGGCACCATAATACGCCAAATGCATTTTCATCGGCCCGCCATAAATATTGATGGTGGTCGTCATTTTAGCATCAAGCCGCGATATTGAAAAATAATAGGCCCAACTATCGGACCATGAATTTTCTCTATATCCGCCACTATACATTTTTGAATAACGACCGGCCAGTGACCAGCGCCCGTCGATCAGACCCGATGAATATGCAAGCGACTGTTTCCGCATTTCCGAAACAAAGTGGTTGTTTGCCGAAAATTGTCCGTATCCGGTTACTATTGATATTTTTCGCGGACGCTCCAAACCAGATGAGGTGATATTTATCGAACCGCCGAATGAGGCATCGCCATAGAGCGAATTGCCAACTCCACGCTGTACCTGGATATCAGAAATCTCGGCGGCAAAATCAGGGATATCTACAAAATAGGTGGCATGATCCTCAGGGTCATTAAGAGGGATCCCATTAATATAAACTGCAATTCGTTTGTCATCAAAACCGCGAATTTTTATATAGCTGTAACCCAGACCGCCCCCGGCATCAGCATACGAATAAAGATTCGGAGTCGTTTCCAAAAGCAGCGGAAGTTCACTGATCAAATAATCCCGCTCAATATCTTTGTTGGAAAAATCAGAATAACTGATCGGCGATAATCTTGATTCTGCCCGTTCTGATGTCACCCGGATTTTTTGTCCCAGATAGACCGCCGGGTCAAGAATAATTTTCATCGTAGTTGATAAATTATTGGTAACCGAAATCATTTTTGGCTGGAAACTAATATGACTGAAAGTTATATAAGATGGCTCAAGTTCACCTGTCTCAAAAACAAATTTTCCATTTTCATCGCAAACTGCATATAGCGTTGGAATATCGGTTTGGATATTTACCCCTCCGATAGCAAAACCATTTTGATCTACAACCTGACCTCGAAAAGTTGCGGCAGTTGCATATGCAAAAGACAAAATTAATAAAACCGGAATAATCAATAAAACTCGTCGCATCACAAACTCCTTTTTTTGCGCCAACAAAAAAACCGCCTCATCAAAAATATGTACCGGCGGATAAAAAAAGGAATCTGCTATTATTCCCGTTTCCCTACGCCGGCATTACCCGGATCAGGTTAGGGGGGTATAATCTCAGGCGCTTCATTTATTAATTGCGCCACCCCCAACGGAGCCTTTTTCATTTGGCTTCTATTTGTTATTATATTTACGATATAATTGATGCAAAAATCAAGACCTTTTTGAAAAACAAATAGTATAATAAAACATGAGAGTTTTTTACCCGATATTTTTTGCCGTTTTGTCAATGGTTGTGATCGGCCTGATAGAAATTCTGCTTATCAGGGTTTTAAACAAAGAGTGGTGGCAATATAAGCCTATAAAACTTGGCGCGATCCTGCTTCCGGTGGTCGGTATTATCTCTGTAATATTCTGGTTTTGGGGAATGGCCAACGAAACTGAATGGCTTGCTCAAACCGGTGCCCTGCTGACAACCGGTGCACTGATTTTGCTTCTTGGATTAATAGTTTCTTTACCATTGTCGGGAATATTAAATTTAAGCAATCGTTGGATTGAAAAAAGAAAACGACAAGAAAATGGCGAAAACCTTATATCTGAAACCAAATCGGAAAAAATCGATGAACATCGCCGCCTCTTTCTAAAAGGAACCGCAGCCGCACTTCCATTGGTTTCTTTATCACTTGGAACCGGAGGCATTGCCAGCTCGTTTACTGAAACCGATGTTTATATTCGAAAAATGGCCTACGAGAATCTTCCATCTCAATTGAACGGCTTCCGGATACTGCTTATAACCGATTCGCATCTTGGTATCTATAAACAAGTTGCACATATAGAAGAAGTTTTAACATCGGCCCGCCAATATAACCCTGACTTGATATTGATGACCGGTGATATTGCCGATAGGATGGAGCTTCTTCCGGAAACATTAAACTTAGTATCAGAGTTTGGCGCACCTTATGGTGTTTTTGGCATCCCGGGCAATCATGAATATTATCGCGGAATCGAACAATTTAAAAAGATTCATAAAGATTCACCTGTTCCGCTTTTGATTGATGCCGGTAAAACGATTAATATAAACGGTCAATCTTTGTATATTGCTGGCGCCGACGACCCCCGTTCTATGCACGGCGATTATGTCAAAACTTTGAATACAAGCATCAATAAATCGCTGGAAAATAGTGCTTCCGATTCTTTTAAAATCCTGATGTCGCACAGGCCGGAAGCACTCGATAGGGCGGCTGAACTTGGTGTCGATCTGATTTTATCAGGACATACTCATGGCGGACAGATGGGCTTCGGCGGTCGGAGCTTTTTTGAGAACTTTATGCCGGACAGATATTTATGGGGTGAATATAGTATCAATAAAACCCGGATGTATGTCTCCTCCGGAATCGGACACTGGTTCCCGTTCCGACTGGCCTGTCCAACCGAAGCGCCGATTATCGAATTGGTCTCTAAATAGCCTCAAAAATGCAAAAAAAGTACATTATCGGTCAATAATTCACTAATTTATAAATATAAAGAGCCAATTTGCCGAAATATATACTGATGGACTCTATCTCAAATTGATATGGATATCCCCGAAATTGCGATGAGTAAGGAGAAAAAAATGATCAAAGAAATCAGAAGAGGCCAGTGGGCGCAGTTTTTTAGAAAATTCAACGCTGATAATCAATACCGTCAGGTTCATATTACATATAAAGAGTCGAACACAAATAAAGAAATCTCGCTCGAAAACCGGCCGTTTATCGGTCTGGGGCTTGAGAAGAAGGGTCGCTTTATCGAAGGTATCCAGTTTTTTGCCGGTAGAGGTGATGCTATTGATATTGCCGAACCGATTTTGGCAATAAAAGATCCGGAACGGATAATTGTCGAAAAAGATAATCTGGGCCATGATTTTCGTATGACCATCAAAACCAAAGATTCTTATGAAATTGTTGCTATTCTGGGACCTCATGATTATAAGCAGGTCAAAAATCTGATAGAAGAAGTTGCTTATTCGATTTATGTCAAACGGGGTGGATTGCACGGCGCCGATACCGATGACTGGCAGCAAGCCGAGAAGAAAGTGTACGAAACGGTTGCGGCGTTTGTATGATATAATTTTTATAAAATATTTTACTCCCAGACTTCTCTTGCAGGGCAGGTGTCATAAACACCTGCCTTTTTTATTGATTATCATTGCGAAGGTTTTGCCACACGAAGTTACTTAAAATAGTAGTAATAATTTAGAAACGCGTCTCATTCTTATTGACAAATTTTGACCCTATAAAAATATTTATTTATTAAAATAATATTATTGCTGATAATTGCCCCATATTGTCCGATAAAGAGTATAAACTAAATGTCAAAGGGACATAAAGGAACAAACATCAAATTGGAGGACAGAAATGAACACCAAATTAACTAATCTTTTTTTAACTCTTTTACTCGGAACTATGCTTCTTATGGTAGTTGGCTGTGATAAAGAAGATGATATTGCAGGCCCGGATACTTCTGAATTATTTGGAACCTGGGCACAATCAGCTGTGACTGTTAATGGCGATGAAGCAAGTTTAGCAGACATCTTTGATTGGTCACAAGAAACAGTTGGTGTACATACTACCTTTAATGAAAACTCTACATTTGATGTCAATGAGTTTGATGTGTCAAATACAACTCTATATACTGAAAGTGGAACATTAATAATAAATGGTTCACAATTAACTGTAACTGCAACATCTGCGAATAGTACGGCAATTACACCTAGAGTTAATTTCGATGGAACCTGGGCAATCACCGGAAATACTTTAACACTAACAGCAGTGGATGGAGATACTGTCGTAATAACTTTGACTAAAGTAGTTTGATTTATTTAACAGCAACAAAAAAATATTGTAATATTGAGAAAGTCGGCAAACCTTAGGTTGCCGGCTTTTTATAACTACATCAATTAAATAATTAAGATATAAGGGCGAAACCGATTAGCGGTTCCGCCCTATTTTTCTGGAACAATATTGTTTATTTCATTTGTGCCAGAAGCTCAAACGACTTTACCGAATTTAGTAAAAGTATTTTTCTTTTTCCTGCTACCTTCTCATCAGCAGCATTAATGATCAAATCACGCAATTGTGCTGGCGTAAGGTCGGAACGAACGGTCAGAAGTTTTGCGGCCAGATTGGTTACATTGGGCGATGCCTGTGATGTCCCGCTAAGATCCATCTCATCACCACCGGGAACATAACTTTTAACGTCTAATCCATTGGCATACACATCAACCTTACCAAAACTTGTGAAACTGGTTTCGTCTCCGGCCTGATCGACAGCACCGATTGAAATGATATTCGGCAGATCGAACCCGCTGGGGATAAATTCTTCAAAGCTCACGTCGCTATCGGCATTTCCTGCAGAAGTAACAAATAGAATTTCCGGTGCATTCTTAATGGCCTCGTATAGGCCGCTTTTGCCAATCTCAAATATTTTTCGCGACAGGGCCTTTCTCTCTTCGGGAGTTCCACCGGCGTTATTGGCCTCGAGGGCAGATTCTACTCCGGCCAGGCTCCCCCCCCAGCTCATATTAACTACTCGTACACCGTTATCCTTATAATACTGTATCATTTCAACGGTGGCGGCAGAATCTTTAACCGCCTGTTCAACCGTAGGTTCTTCAGGTATCATGTGGTAATCAAAGGTTAAACGCGAGGTAAGAAGTTTTGCGTAGGGATTGCCGCGAAGAGCTATTCCCGCCACATGTGTTCCATGCGCATAGTTGCCATATTCACCAATATCTTCAATAAACGGCTGGACCTCATCCGGTTGCATACTTCCCAAAATTTTCTTTACCTCAGCAGATTCGTCACTATCAATATTGGCCTGTATATCCGAGAGACCTTTCATAAGCCGCTGAAGACGAGGTCGGTTTTTCTCTACATCGCCGATAGGGTAGAGTAAATCGGCAGTCTTATCAGAGTGCAAAGTATAAGCAATCCCATGGACATCGTCAATAAATCCATTGTTATCATCATCAATACCATTGTCAGGAATTTCTTTGCTG
>DAOUVS010000099.1 GCA_030667525.1 Candidatus Zixiibacteriota bacterium
GACTATTTGTCGTATATTGGATAAATGAAAAGGGAAGACGGAAGATTATGAAAACAGCACTTTTACTGATTTTAGCAGGAATGCTTCTGGTTGCAGTCGGTTGGGAAATTATGGGACTGGCTGTCGGATTGATCGGCGGGATTATCGGAATTATCCTTGGTTTGGTTGCCGCTGTGGCCGCAATATTATTGCCCTTTGCAATTATCGGATTAATATTTTTCATACTATTCAAAATTGTAAAAGCGGTGCTTTGCTAAAGGTTGAATGGCCTAATAGCCAATTATGACAAATCAAACAATTATAAAAATAGATAACATCTCCAAATCTTTCCGGCGAGGATTCTCAGGAAATGATATTAAGGCGCTTACTGATGTTTCCCTCGAAATATCTTCCGGCGATATTTTCGGATTATTAGGACCAAACGGAGCCGGTAAAACAACCCTCGTAAAAATTCTGCTTGGTGCATTATCACCTAGTTCCGGTTTTGCCTCGATTAATAATTTCGATGTCGCAGACTCCCGTGCCCGCAATCGAGTTGGCTTTCTGCCCGAAAATCACCGCTTCCCTGAATATCAAACCGGCTTGCAGATGCTTTCGTTTTATGGTGGTCTGTCGGGGATGTCATCGTCTGATATAAAAAGCAAATCGACCGAGGTTCTAAGACTTGTTGATATGGCCAAATGGGGCGATACCGATAGTAAAAAATACACCAAAGGGATGATGCAGCGACTTGGTTTGGCGCAGGCGTTATTGAACGACCCTGAGATAATTTTTCTCGATGAGCCAACCGATGGAGTCGATCCGATCGGACGACGGGAAATTCGTGATATACTAAAAAGTTTGAAAAGCCGCGGTAAGACGATTTTTCTTAATTCGCATCTTCTGGCCGAGGTCGAATCGATTTGTGATAAAGTTGCGATTCTCAATAATGGAATTCTTATCAAAGTCGGACCGGTCGAGGGTCTGACTACGATCAAACCGACCTATGATGTAACTTGCACCGAACTGACTGACGAGAATATCAGCGCCATAAAAGAAAAATTCCAATTTGCAACTATCACTGACAACAAAATCGAAATCTCATTCGACAACGAAGAAAAGATCAACCAACTAATCGATTTTCTGCGCAGTAGTTCTATCAGCATCAATTCTATCATTCCGGTTAAGATCAGTCTCGAAGACAGCTTTATGGATCTGATCAAGGGTGACCGAGCGGCAGCGACAGATCAAGCGGCAGCGGCAAATGATGCGGAGGCGCAAAATGAATAAGTTCAAAGCGCTTTTTGTCGATTCGTTCTGGGAAATCCGTGACGGAAAGATGCTTTATATCTATGGTGCAGTGGCACTATTTACCGCCTTTCTGATGGCGATTATTCCGGAAATCAAAATCGGCGGCGAAGTTATCCTCAACAGCGACATGGTCGGCGAGGGTGTTATCGGCGGTATCTCCGGGATGTTTTTTGAGCAGTTTATCGGGTTTATGATTTTCCTTATCTATCTTGGCACCGCCTGGCTGATACCGGCGTTTATGAAAAAAGGACGGATCGAGCTGTCACTATCCAAACCGATCAGTCGTTTAAATTTATTATCGATGAAATATGTTTCATTGTATTTGATTTCTATTATTATCCTGACCGTTGTCTCAATTTCTGTCTGGCTGGTTTTGTCACTTCGTATCGATAATTTCGACGGCGGCATTTTTTCATCGCTGACCGCTGGGTATGTCGAGTTTTTTGTGATCTTTTCAATTATTTTTGCCTTTGGTGTTATCACCCGCTCCGGCGCGTTTGCGCTGATGTCATATTTCCTGATGAAAATTGTCAGCGGTCTTTTGGCTTCGCGCGAAGCAGTTTACAATTTTGTCGAGGAGGGGCCGGTCACATATTTGCTGGATACGTTGTATCATATTTTCCCGAAGTTCAAAGATATGAACACAAGTTTGATGGCCTACATCGGCAATGAACCGAATATCGATTATTATCCGATCTGGTCGACTTTGTTATTTGCAATAGTGCTGTTTGCCATCACCTCCTGGGTCTTCCAAAAACGCGACTATTAGTCGTTTTAAATTTCCCGCATAATTACGTCATTGCGAGCGAAGCGCGGCAATCTCAATTATTCCTTATAAGTGATTTTGTAACATCTTGTTCGAGCAAAATGGGTTTGCTTTCCCGTTTTTTGTTTTTTCATCATAGTATCGGGTGCCCCAAGTATTTAGAAATCTTGTAGGGCGGAACCCTTTAGTGGTTCCGCCAATTTTATTAAATCGAAATGGCAGAACCACATCGCTTCACTCGGGTTCTGCCCTACATAAATCTTATAAATCTGCCAGGTCATTTTCTATCTCCGTACCTGGCTCAATTTCCGGGTTTCCCTGCATACTTTTTAAAATCTTATAATAGCGGGATAGTTGGCGGTCGAGGCGCATCTCATAGTAAAGGATATTCATATTAAAATGCGGGTGCGGGATAGTTTTGGATCTGACAATATCGGAACGTGCCTGTGCGATTTCGGCACGCTTTTCCTGCATGTCATCGTGGATGTTCGGGTCGGGGGGAAGTTCGGGGATCTGGTTGAGCTGGTTGGTGAGTTGGTTGTAATTTGGTTGATTGCCCAGGTCATTTAGTTGATTGTTGATAATGGCAGTTTCGGCGATTGAGGCGCGGCGTGAACGCCAGAGACAGTGGGCGATTTTATGGACAAAAAACTCCTGAGAGGAGTCGGCGGGAGCGAGGGATTGGTAGAGTGACAGGAGGAGGAACTCATATTCGGTGTTGTTTTCTTTGAGGTAGGGGGAGTTGATAAGTAATTCATTGGCGTGCAGACCGAATTTGGTCCCGTTTTTGGATGATACCTGTTTGCCGATGGAAGTTTTCGGCCCTGTTGATTTTTTCGCATTCCGGCGATTAGCAGTTAACTGTTTTTTAGATACTTTACTATTAGACATATTTCTCCCTTTGTTTTTATGCTTTCTAATGGAAAGGGAGAGAACAGAATCAACACCGGTTTGGTGGGGAAGTGTCTATAAACCCACAATGAATGGTGGGCCACCCAGCCTTGTTATCTTATTTGAGTTAAGTTTATTGAAAGTAGTTGCAATATAAGTGTGATTTGTATTATGTTAAGATATAATGCAAATATTAAAAAAATATGTAGAAAAATAATTACTTGGCTATTTGATATAGCATAATGGTTAATATTAAATAATTGGCGGAAACGGCATTGAAAATAAAGATCAAATATAGCAATAAATTGAAATTCCCTGACAGTTTCATGAATCGGATTATTATTGGCGATTGTATAGAGGTGATGAAAAAAATGCCTGATAGCAGTATAGACTTAGTTGTCACTTCCCCGCCATATAATTTAAAGAACTCCTCTGGCAATGGAATGAAAAATGGTAGAGGTGGAAAATGGGCTAATGCGGCATTAATGAAGGGATATTCCGATCATGATGATTGCATGCCGCATGAAGAATATGTTGAGTGGCAGCGAAACTGTCTAACTGAAATGTTCAGAGTATTACGAGAAGATGGAGCTATATTTTACAACCACAAATGGCGAGTTCAAAGAGCTCTGTTACAGGATAGGGCTGATATAGTAGCTGGCTTTCCAGTCAGGCAAATAATTGTCTGGAGACGAAAGGGTGGAATTAATTTTAATCCCGGCTATTTCCTACCGACATATGAAGTTATTTATATGATTACAAAACCAAAATTTAAGTTATCAAAAGGTGCAAATTCACATGGTGACGTTTGGGAATTTGGGCAGGAATCTAACAATCCTCATCCTGCACCATTTCCTAAGGTTCTTATAGATAGGATAATTTCATCTACTTGCGCTCAGACGATATTAGACCCATTTATGGGTTCTGGTACGACTGCGCTATCGGCTAAATCTTTTAAAAGAGATTTTATCGGCATTGAATTATCTGAGCAGTATTGCGACCTTGCAGTATCAAGGCTAAAAGGAGAGGTGATACATTTGGGTAATCATGGTAAAATTAAACAAGAAACGCTGTTTAAATGATCACATATACAAAAACTTCTTTGATAGCTAAACTGAAAGAGATAAGGGATCATGGTTGGCTACAAAATAGACGACAAGGCAATGATGGTGGAGTTGGTAATACCCTTGAATCTCTTCTTGGTATAGAAGAAAACAATTTGCCATTACCTAATGCAGCGGAGTGGGAACTAAAGACTCAGCGAAAAAACACAAATGCTTTGGTGACGCTTTTTCATTTGGAACCTTCTCCACGCGCTATGCGTTTTGTCCCTTCATTATTATTATCAAATTATGGATGGGCGCATCAAGAAGCGGGGAAAAAATACCCAGCAACGGAAATGAGTTTTCGACAGACTATTCCAGGTAGTAAAGGAACTGATAGAGGATTTAGGACCATCGTAGACTATACAGATCGAAAGGTCTTAATCTCTTTTGATCATACTAAAGTTGATAGTCGACACCATTCGTGGTTAGTTCAGGTAGAAAGCAAAGTTGGCCTAAGAGAGCTGTCAACACAGCCATATTGGGGTTTCGACGATCTGATCCACAAGGCAGGAACAAAATTAACTAATTGTTTTTTTGTGAAAGCAGAAGTCAAGCGTGATAATGTTAACGGCAAGCGAGTTGAATTCTACCACTATAATGAAATTCTTATGTTAAAGGGACTCAATGTTGAGAACTTTGTAAAAAGTATACATGAAGGAAACATTGTGGTTGACTTTGATGCACGTAGTGGCCATAATCATGGGACTAAATTTCGACTTAGATCAAATCATTTAAAAGACTTGTATAGTGAAGTCACTGAGCTTTGACGAAATAAGAGAATAAAATCTTCGCATAATTCTTGGCTGGGTGGCCCACCATTTATGGTGGGTTTCTAAACCAACTTTCCCACCAAACCACAGTTATTTCCGCTATCTCCCCATAAATGTTATGCGTAATTATGTCTATAGATATTTTTGGGGCGGGGAGTAGCTATTTTGCAAAAAAACTTTTTCCTGACAAAACGAACCCATTTTTGCTGTAACAAAAGGTGGTGAAACCACTTATAAGGAATATTTTGGGTCGTTTTGGGGTCGCGGTACAAAATTTTGTAGTAAAATTGTCAGGAAATTCCGTCAGGAATCGGTTCCTGACGGCACAAGGGGAAATATGCATTGAGATTGCCACGCCGCGCAGCAATGACGTATGGGGGGGGAATATTGTCAGGAGCGCCCTTCATTCTTCAGGACCTACGGCACGGCTCCTGATCTACAAGAATAATAATTGTCGAAACCCTGCGGGATTTCGACCTACAGTTTAATTGTTTTTTTGATTGCTTGGTCGGTGAATTTGGGGTAGTCGGTGTGGAGGCTTTCGATAATTAATTCGGTCGCTTGTTTTAGAAATCGTTCTTTATTGATTAAGGGAGTGTAAACAAACGAATGCCCATCTTTTGTACGTTCGAGAATATTTTTATTGACCAACCGATTCATCACGGTCATCACAGTCGTATAGGCATAGTCATGATTTTGCTCTGTATTGAGAAAATAGAGGACCCGTTTGATCGTCACCGGAGAATTCTCCCAGGCGATATCGATAACTGTTGCTTCCAGTTTCCCGAAAAACTTTCCGAGACCGGAACCGGCCGGTTTAAAAGTTATCGAGACATTTTTTCCGTCATTTTCGTCGGCCATTGGGATTCAGTTTTATTTGATCTCTTTTTTCTTTTTATGATCAAAGATCATACTGGCGCCAAAGGCAATCAGCGCGATCGGCAGAATATAATCCCAGGCATCACCCGGTATAACATCGGCCCGCGAAAGAACCATGAGAACACCAATCACTAAAAGCATAAAACCAACAAACATATGTTTTCCTCTTTCATCCTGTGGAATATTTAGGGGTAATATGGTGGTTTAGAGAATTGTTGTCAATTTTAAAACACGTCGTGTTTCTTAATGTCGTGTTTAGTTACTCCCGTGCTTTTAGATTTTCTATTGCTGCTGCCCACGAAATTTTAAACTATAGGATGTCGGGTGCGGCGACCCGACATCACATCAATTGCCTTGAAGTTATTATCCCACAGCCCTTTGTTTATCTCCGGATTTATAACAAGCTGTGGGGCACCCCAGAATCTGTCAGGAGAGCACGGCTCCTAACCTACTTATTTTTGGCGGGATCGCAGGGTTCCCGCCCTACATCTACAGGTTGTCTATTACCGCCATAATGTTTTTATGCGGGACATGGGGACTGATGGCACATCCGGGGCCAAAGATAAATTTCCTGCCAGCCATTCTTTCTTTGATTTTAATCACTTCGGTTTTGACTTCGTCAGGAGTTCCATTCAAGAGCCAGCCAAGATCATCGAGTCCGCCGATAACGGTTTTATCGCCGAGGAAATCAAAGCTGTCTTCAAGATTGGTATTGGTTGGATCGGAGGAATTCCAATTGACAAGCTGGACCGGATAATCAGAAAGTTCTTTGAGATAATTATTGCTGTCGCAAACGTGCAAAAGATTGAGCGCGCTATCGCCGGACGCTTTCAGAATCCTGAGATCATACGGCCGACAGATGCTTTGGTATTGTTCATACGGCATCGCACCGGAGCAGGCGATGTTGAGAGTGGCAAAGAAGAGGCCATCGGCGCCGGCATTCATTATTTCGGGGACATAAGCTTCAAAGGTTTTGGTGATTCGTTCAATCGCACCGGTAACTCGTTCGGGATAATTTTTCAGATGCTCCAGATATTTGGCCCGGTTGCCGACCAGTCGGCGGGCAATGCCGACCGGATTAAAGACGGTCATCAAAAGCGGCAGATCAGGGCCGCATTTTTTCCGAATCAGATTTATCGCCTGCAGGTGGTCGGCCAGCACCGGTGCGGTGGGTGGTAATACGTCGATCTTGTCCCAATCCTCAGGATTGACGACGGCATATTCGGTATGAGTATGATTGGTAAACTCATCGGTCGACCAATCAAATTTATTGCCCCAGTCCTCGGTGTGAAAACTGGCGCGGGGATTTATTTTCATAAAGTCCCAGTTGTATTTATTCTGGTAAGCGATCATCGCTTCCGCCATTTTTTCAGCCGATGATTCAACATGGAAAAAATGCCGCCAGAGCGAAACGGCAAAACGATCAGGTTTTTCACCTTTTAGAATCATTTCAATTCGTTCACGGGGTGAATATTTATTACTCATTTTATCTATCTCCTCCGCAAATTATTTTTTAATTATCCAAAATAGATATTTCAATTAAACATAATACTCGTCCTAATACAATATGTTTGACTGTTTAATATCTGAACATTGAGGCTAATTGTCATTGATACATCGTCATTTATGTCGAACAAGGATATGATAGGTAATATGTAATATATCAGGCTCGAAAGGATTATTTATGCCCGGAAAGATTCTGGTTGTTGATGATGAACAATCAATGTGTGATTTCATGGAAATTATGCTGACCAGAGAAGGGTACAAAGTCGATAAGGCTGACTGTGGTAAAGCGGCTATAAAACTGACCGACGCCAACAGTTATGATCTGATTATTGCCGATTTAATGATGCCGGAGATGTCTGGTTTAGAACTTCTAAGAGAAGTCAGGCAAGAGGATGAGGCAATCGATTTTATTGTTATGACTGCTTTTGCATCGGTTGATACCGCTATTGAGGCAATGAAGCAGGGGGCACTGGATTATATTACCAAACCGTTTAAGGTTGATGAGATCAAGCTTGTTATTGAAAAATCACTGAATCGAAAAAAACTAAAAAGTGAAAACAAACAACTCAAAAAGCAACTGGTTGGGGATTCCTCGTTTGATAATTTTATTGGGCAGTCGGAAGAAATAATCAAACTCAAAAGATTGGCCGGACGAGTTGCCGGGACCGATTCGACCGTTCTTATCAGAGGGGAGTCGGGAACCGGTAAGGATCTAATTGCCCGGGCGATTCATACCGCCTCAGATAGGGCACGCGGACCGTTTGTAACAATCAACTGTGCGGCGTTGCCGGAAAATTTACTGGAATCGGAATTGTTCGGATATAAGAAAGGCGCTTTTACCGGAGCCGTTAAAGATAAGGAAGGACTTTTCAAAGTTGCCGATGGCGGCACCTTCTTTCTGGATGAGATTGGTAATACCTCGCTGTCAATTCAGGTCAAACTATTAAGAGTTCTGGAAGATAAAATAATAACGCCGGTTGGCGATACCGTCCCGATCAAAGTCGATGTTCGCCTGATTGCGGCGACCAATGCTGATTTGGAGGAGGCTGCCAAAACTGAGAGTTTCCGTCCCGATCTTTTTTATCGTTTGAATGTGATTCCAATTCATATTCCGCCGCTTCGCAAGCGTGTTGAAGATATTACATTGCTGATTATTCATTTTGTTAATAAGTATTGCAGCAGAATGAATTCTGAACCAAAAGAGATTTCGCCGGATGTTATGGAAGCTTTGCTTAAATATAACTGGCCCGGAAATGTAAGAGAACTGGAAAATAGTCTGGAACGGGCAATTCTACTAACCCGATCCAAAACCATTAATCTTTCCGATTTCCCGACAAAAATAACCGAATATAAGGGTCAATCGATTGTCTCATGCGATCAGCCGGGAACGCCAACTCTGGAATCCATCGAGAAAGCATATATCTATTATGTCATGAGTCAATCAAAGGGCAAGAAAGCCAAAGCAGCCAAAGTTCTTGGAATTGATAATTCCACCCTATATAGAAAACTGGAGCGGTATAAATTGCAGGGCATTGATTCTGATATATCAGAATGAGTAAAAAGGTAAGAAAAACAGGCAAGAGTTGCTCAATAATTAAACAATGATGGCAAAAAGAAGACAAACCCCGGAAATAGTGCCAGACGGAATGGCAATTGCCACAACCTATGATAAATATTGATTTTTTATAGCGAGGTTATGATGAAAAAGTTAAGACCAAAAAGCGGTTTTACGCTAATTGAGTTGATGATTGTAGTGGTTATTATTGGGATTTTAGCCGCTATGGCCGTTCCCCGATTTATGCCAATGACCATCAAATCAAAGCAAGCTG
This sequence comes from Candidatus Zixiibacteriota bacterium, assembly GCA_030667525.1. Classification (GTDB taxonomy): domain Bacteria; phylum Zixibacteria; class MSB-5A5; order GN15; family PGXB01; genus JAAERC01. The sequence goes on from DAOUVS010000099.1 coordinate 9,038, forward strand.
AGGCGAAAGCTATTCTGAAACAGATGTTTACAATGGAGAGGGCCTATCGTCAGGCGAATGATTCTTATTGGGGTCAGGGACTCACCGCCGATTCTCTTGTGGCCAATCAGAATAATTTTGCCACGATAGGGGTCGAAGTGCCGGATGGCGCCAAATATCAGTTTGGCATAACAGTGGCTAATGGCACTAATCTAACCATGACTGCAACTGCGACAGCGCTTGACGATGATCCTGCCCCGGATATCTGGCAAATAGATCAGGACGGAGTGCTAAGCTGCACCAGTGATGATGTGACTTTATAAACTCCTTAAAATATTATGTATGCTAATGGCGGTCAATATGTTGACCGCCATTTTCTTTTATATTAGCTCCCATACGAAAAGATACAAAACAATTCATCTCAAATATCAGATTAAAACCAATGCAAAACGCAACATTCATCGCAAAAGACCTGATAGCAATGTGTGGGGGCGCTCCCAAAGCTATTGGACGAAAACTATATAGCCAAAAAAAATGC
>DAOUVS010000252.1 GCA_030667525.1 Candidatus Zixiibacteriota bacterium
CCCCCTACGACATCATCCGCGCCTTTAAAAACATGGAATAGCAGGCAACGTCTGTTTTATTTAAAATCTTTATGTTTATAGTTTTATAAAAAGTTATGGTCTGATATTTCGAATTTCTCTCTCAATATATCGTTGGCCCTTGTCACAAATGGCATCTCTTAGCTCGCCAACTGTTTCACTTCTGTAACGTACCTTACCACAATCTTCGCATCTTAAAACTAGCTTCCCAGTAATACTGTATTCGTCGAAACCGTAGGGTTTTACTTCATCATCAGGAATTAATTCTAATTTGCAGGTCGGACATAACATTTTAACACCCATTACAAATGGCCTTCCCTCATTGTCAAATCTTGTGTCCCATTCCCAGTTTAAACCATAAGCATTGATATTTCCGTTTAATTGTTCAATTCTATCCCTATATTCGACATCAATACGTGCATTACCATTTGTATTTATAGAATTATTTTTCTTTATTAAAACTTTGCACAAAATCAATAATGCTAAAATAATTATTATTGATAAATAATATACAATTAACGGCAGAGTTATAGCAGACATTGAATGGTTGAATATAAATTGCCAAATACCCCAATTAAATATAAAATCAAAAAAATGGCCCAATAAAATGCCGCCGATTATATATGTCCACTGCCTTTTATACCATTTCTTATCTTTTTGATCTGACATTATGATGCTAAGCTAATCCATATTAAGCATCTATGCAAGTATAATATATTTTTATTGTGGGCGGCACACGTCCTCGTCTGCTGCTGACTTGTTTCAGAATACTATCGCGCTTCAGCAGTTTTCCATAACCCCATTCCAAGAGCAAGGAGTGTGTAAATAAGGGTGGGAAGGAAAAGGAAATATACAGTATTACCCATTGAAGTGGAAAGGGCCCATCCTCTTTCAGCTTTAGGGCTACAAAGAGTCACGAGAACACTTCCCTTAGCACTATGCATCCAATATGAGGGAAAGTCTAAAATGGTAAAAAAGGAATGGCAAATGCTTCTGGAATTAAAATAAGAAGGGCAACCACAATGAACATAGTGATTGCCAACGCTTGCTTGTTGAAAAGGTGCTCTATCATCATAATCTAAACACTAATAGTAATTCGAGCGATGATGTACTTGTTAAACCATATTATCATAAATTCAAGTTATACAGCTATGTTCTTAAAGTCAAGTTAATTTTGTGGGCGGCGGATGGCCAGGAACCCATTCCTGCCACTCTTTTCCGTCAGGAAAGGGTTCCTGACGGCACTTAAACCATAACCTATATAACTCTGACGAATTTGCCAGAAATATGTTTAATTAGCTATGAATCTCTTGCTTCCCATCAGGGCCATATTTTTTCAAGAACGGTTCGAACAGATCAATCGGCAGCGGGAATACAATTGTCGCGGCTTTCGCGCTCGACACTTCAGTTAATGACTGAAAAAACCGAAGCTGCATCGCGCCACTCGTTCCGGAAATAATCGCCGCCGCATCAGCCAGTTTCTGCGATGCCTGGAATTCACCTGCGGCATGAATAATTTTTGAACGCCGCTCACGTTCGGCCTCGGCCTGACGCGCTATTGCACGGGTCATTTCCGGCGGCAGATCAGCATTTTTCACCTCGACCACCGAGACTTTTATCCCCCACGGTTCGGTCTGCTTATCGATAATTTTCTGCAGTTCCTGATTTATTTTATCGCGACTGGCAAGAAGCTCATCAAGTTCTACCTGTCCCAACACCGAACGCAAAGTCGTCTGGGCGATCTGCGAGGTCGCCTCAAAATAGTTGGCGACAGCTACGATTGCCTTATTCGGATCCATCACGCGGAAATAAACAACCGCATTCACTTTCACCGAGACGTTGTCGCGGGTGATAACATCCTGCGGAGGGACATCAAATGTTATGACTCTCAGATCAACTCTTTGCATCCGATCGATCAGCGGAATCAGAAAAATAATTCCGGGACCTTTGGCCCCAATCAGCCGTCCCAATCGAAAAATCACACCACGTTCGTACTCACGCAAAATCCTTACCGCATTACTCAGAAAGATAAGAATTAGAAAAGCAATTATACCCCATCCTGCTAACGGCATAGCAACCTCCTGTTAAATTATTTTCGTAATATTCTCAGGCCTTTGGTTTGACCTTTATTTTCATCTTATCAACTTCCACAACAGTAACCTCAACACCAACCTCGATTGGGTTCTCGGCCGTAGCTTCCCAAAGCTCCCCGGCGACATAAACATAACCGGCACCATCTATTTTTTCTTTAACCGTTCCGGTTTCGCCGACCAAACCCTCGACCCCGGTAGTTGGTTTAGATACCCGCGCTTTATACGCCAGCGTTCCAGCCAGAACAATAAATCCGGCCAAAAGTAATGCAATGGTAAAGATAACTGATTTGGAAACCTGTAGCGACGGATCGACCGTGTCAATCAGCATCATTCCGCCAATTATAACAGACACAACTCCTCCAATCGCAAGAAGCCCATGACTTGCAATTTTCACCTCCAGTATAAATAAAATTATCGCAAATATAATCAGAAGCAGACCGGCATAATTTATCGGTAGTGTCCTAAAACTATAAAAAGCAAGAATGATACAGATTCCGCCAACCACACCGGGCAAGATAGAGCCGGGATTATATAATTCCAGCACCAAACCCAAGCCACCAAGTGAAAACAGAATAAAAGCAATATTCGGCGAGGTTATAATATCAAGAAACGACTGAATAAAAGTCTTCTTGATTGGAATAGTTATCGGGTTTTTGGTACTGATAATCTTTTTGCCCAATGCAGTTTTAACCTCAAAACCATCAATTTGCTCTAACAAATCATCGATATCTTCAGCCCAAAAATTAATCACACCGAGCTCCAGCGCCTCTTTGTCGGTAATCGAGACAGATTTGCGTGCGGCATCCTCGGCCCATTCCGGATTACGTCCGTTCCGGTCGGCCATCGCCTTCAGTGATGCGACCGCGTCGTTCATAATTTTTTCCATTAGCACCGAATCGATCGGCTCACCGGAACCGGAAACAACATGCGCCGCACCAATATTAGTGCTGGGGGCCATCGCCGCAATATGCGCCGAATAAGCGATATACACTCCCGCCGAGGCTGCCTTGGCCCCTACCGGATAAACATAAACAGCCACCGGTACCGTGCTGTTCATAATCGCTTTGGTGATATCCCAGAAGGAATCGTTAAACCCGCCCGGTGTATCCATCGTAATAAGAAGCAGATCGGCATGTTCAGCCTCAACAGTTTTGACCGCATCGATTACTCTATCGGCTGTAACCGTTCCGATGGCACCATCAATGACCATATGATAGACAACCGAGAATGCTTTTTCGACTTCCCCATTTTCTAATGTTACTGCTGTATCTGAATCGGCACTGTCCGGCTCGGCAAAGCAGAATGGCATAAGTAGAGACAGCAGTATTATCGATATAGATATTTTCCGCATTTTTCCTCCTATGGATATTAAATACTACAAGAATCTAATTTTTGACGCAACTTAAAAGTTACGCTTATATATCAGGCGCAAACAGAAATTGCTGAGATTATCTAAAACTCGCCTTTAAGGCTTTTATCTTTATAAACAAGTTTCCCGTCAAAATAGGTCCCGAGAACTTTGATATCTTTAATTCCTGATTTGGCCGTTTTATAAATATTTTCTGACAGCAGAATAAAATCAGCTTTGTAACCGGGCACCAATCGTCCGATTTCAAACCCCCGTCCGACAATTGATGGAGGCATTGATGTAAAACCGGCGACAGCTTCGGTAACAGAAATTCTTTGTTCGGGATAAAATGGTTTTTTAATATTAGCAGCAGTACGATTCACTGCCGCGGCAATCCCAGAGATCGGGTCGAGCGGTTCGATCGGGACATCGGAGCCGAATGTCAGTGGGATATTTTTATCAAGCAACGTTCTGAATAAATAGCAGTTTCGCCCCCGTTGACCCCAATAGCTTTCGACCATTTTAATATCAGAGGGACAGTGCGACGGCTGCATTGAGGCGACTACATTCAGTTTCTTCAAACGATTAACATCAGAACGGCGAATCATCTGAAGATGCTCGATTCGGTGCCATGATTTATTTTTCAATTTGGGCGCTTTTTCCAAACAATCAATGACATTGGAAACTGCCTTATCACCGATAGCATGTATCGAGCATGGAAGATTTATCGATGCCGCATCTTTTATAATAGATAACATTTCTTTTTTTGTATTAGTCTCGACACCAAAA
>DAOUVS010000032.1 GCA_030667525.1 Candidatus Zixiibacteriota bacterium
CACTTTGTTTTTCAGATCTTCGGGGGTTTTAATATCGTTAAAATGCGAGAGACTGATTACATACTGTCCCACCGGAACACCCCTGATCGCGGCGATTTCCTCGGTGACCTTACTGCCGGGAAGATGACCACCCATCCCCGGTTTGGAGGATTGACCAATTTTGATTTCGATAGCGTCGATTTTTCTCATATTATCTTCATTCACGCTGTACAGGTTAGGAACATATTCGAAAATGTACTTATATGAGTTCTCAAGCGAATCGGGCAAGATTCCGCCTTCGCCGGAACACATCGCCGTTCTGGCCAGGGCGCTGCCTTTGGCAAGTGCGATTTTAACTTCTCTGGATAAAGCACCGAAAGACATATGACTGATATAAATTGGCGTCTCGATTATCAATGGATGTTTTGCCTTGGGCCCAATGATAGTAATGGAGTTAACCGCTTCATTGCCATTTAACGGAAGTTTGGCCAGTTGTGCGCCGCGTATCAGAACGTCATCCCAGCCAATAACCGGTTTTTTTGTTCGCATCGGTTCCAGGATTGATTCACCGGTTTCAGCCATCGTATGAATATCAGCCATCTGCTCTTCGAGCTCATCCGACGTGCGCTGAAATTTTTCAACCGATTTGGTCACTGCCGCAATCACCGGTTCAGTTTTCGTATTTGAAGGTGTCTCTTCAACAATCTTGAAATATGATTTAGGTGCACCGCAAACCGGACAGGCCCAGTTATCAGGTAGATCTACCCATTTGATCCCTTCTATCTCTTCGTCGTATGGGTAGTCACAAACATCGCATTTGTAAACAGCCATTTAGGACCCCTTAGATATCAGTTTCCATATCAGCCGGCTCGTAGTATTCTTTCGGATGCTTACAGCAAGGGCATTTCGGGGGCGGTTCGGTACCTTCATGGATATAACCACAGACACTGCATTTCCATTTAATCGGTTTTTCGCGGGTAAACACAGTCCCACTTTTCATTCTATCCAGCAATTTCTGATACCGATCGCGATGATGCTCTTCGACTCTGGCGATCATTTTGAAAAGAGCCGCTGCTTTCATGTCACCTTCTTCTTCGGCATCTTTGGCAAAATCGGGATACATCGTGACGGTTTCATAATGTTCACCATCGATAGCCTCTTTCAGATTGGTCGCGGTATCTCCAAGACCACCTAAAAGAATAAACTCGTCTTTCGCATGACGACTTTCGTTGTCGGCTGTTTCCTCAAAAATTTTGGCTATGTAATGGTATCCTTCTTTTTTTGCGACTTTAGCAAAGTAGGTATATTTGTTTCGCGCTTGTGATTCACCTGCAAAGGCGGCTTTCAGATTATCTTCGGTTTTGCTCATTTTAGTCCCTTTCTTTCTACATTTTATTCAAAATAAATATAGTCACCTATCTAAGCTGAAGTCAACAATAATCTAATTTGGATTGAATCAGGAAAGGTGAATTTCAATGAATTATCTCTGTCAAAGATACTGATATTAATTATTGTTTTTATTTCGTATATAAATGTATCAAACAAAAATTCAATTTCATTGTTGGAGGATAATATGGCGGTAAAAAAACGAGATTGGTCACAATTTAGATTACGGATTTTTATAAACAGGATTATATAAACAGTTGATTTGGGGCGTAAATAACTCTGAAGTTTCATCCAATAATAAGTGATATTTAATATAACAATATTATTATTATATCGTTACTTATAGTAAATCTTAGCAGGAGTATTTTATGAGAGGGATATTTGGAAAGACAGGGATTGTAATGTTTTTTGCTCTTTTGACAAGTTTGGGTTGTGTATATGAAGTCGATCAACCGGTCAAGTCCGACCCCAATGTTGTTATTAACATACCTCAGGGTGACGGCAACCCGGTTTTATTAGATGGGATGTTTTCAGCAGGCGAGTGGGACGATGCCTTGATGGTGTCAATGAACGATTCAATAACGCTTTATTTTAAAAAATACAGAGGACATTTTTATCTTGGTGTCTATACGCCTATCTATGCTATATCGGTTCCCAATGCCTTTTTTCAGCTAAACGACAGTTCTATCTTACAACTTCATGTCTCGGCTCAGTTGGGCGAAAGATTATTCAAACCGGGGTCGGCTTATAATGATGATGCTGGATTCAACTGGGGGTATTCCGATGGATGGTACGCCAACGAATCACGCTGGGATCAAAATCTTAGAAGTCATCTGATTGATTCTATTGGACAAGACAATAATGAAGCTTTTGAGATGTCGATGTTTCCCAGAGAAGGGACCGAGATTCAAATATTACAATCAAAATTGCAGTCTGATAGCCCAAAATTTCGCATTGAAATTCTTATCCCTCCTGAATATGATGGGCATAATCATTTCCCCAGCGGCACGAAAATTAATAATACGGATGGCTGGACAACTTTAATATTTTAAAAGTTGATTGTGATCCAGAAGAGTAATAATTCAATTCTATGAGCAAGTCGGTTCAGGGCCTGATTTGTATTTAAAATTGATCAGATAAACTACATCAAGAATATTAATATTGGAACTACCATCGACATCGGCCGACTCGAGCGGTTCAGGTGGTGGTCCATCCTTATATTTATAATTTATAATATAAACGACATCGAGAATATAAATACCCTCATCGCCATTGGCATCGCCGCAAATAAATGAGCCAATTCCCACTTTTGTTACAAAAGCGTCAATATGAACCAGATCGGTCAAATAAGGATTAAGAGTCGTGAAATCGGGCGAAAAAGTAATAGTATCTAATAATATACGTCTTAAACCGGTGTATGGCATGGTTTTTGCTGGATGTCTGGATATTATGAAGGCTATTGGAACTTTATCTGTATATAGATGTCTAAAGAAGAACAAATTGACAAAAATGGAATTTATATTATATTAATTGCCAATGAATAATAAGCTTCAGAAAATACTTGCCTGGCCGTTTTGTCTGATATTCCTGATTGGAATGACCCTTGTAGGGGCCAGTAAAGTCATTTGCATCACTGACAATGGCCATATCTTATTTGAGACGATTTGTCTCCCGTGTTGTGGAGAAGGCGAAAATAGCTGTGAAGCGACTTTCCCTGGTGAACAACATAATGATCTTGCCGATTGTTCACCTTGCTTAAATGTTGAACTTGACAGCCCGCTCTGGTCAAGTCGTATTGAAAATACTGATTTTGTTTGGCTGGGACATATTTCTTTGGAACTATCAGTTAATGCCTATTCGAGCCTGGTTTCCACAGAGAATGGCGGCTCTCGAAATATAAAATTCTATCTGGCTTATGGCCAGAGTCCCTCGACTTATTCGATAACAGCAACAATTCTTCGTTGTTGATATTTTTTCTTTTTAAAAAGCCAATTAGCACCACTGTGTAACCTTATCAAAGGTTTATGCGGAAAATTGTATTAACCTATTTGGAGAATTGTAGATGAAAGGAAAATTACAGATAATTATAGCTTCTATTTTGACAGCTATTTTGATTATACCATCAAATTCACTCGCTTTGGATTCATGGCAGGCGCCGTTCGACACGACAGCAATGGTTACAACTCCAAGCGATTCGGTCCTGACACTTGATGATATCTTGAAGTTGGTCGCAACCGAAAACCGATCCTTTCGCTCCCTCGATTACCAGCTCCGGGCCGCAAAAAGTAATCTTGAACAGGCGGGGTTAATGGCGAATCCGGAATTGGGTATGGAATTTGCGGAAGTTGGTTGGGATGCCCCGGGATTCAAAGAGTCCGAGTTCTCTATCTCACTTGCTCAAGAGTTTGAGTTTTTCGGGCAACGGGGTGCCAGAAAGAATATTGCCAGGGCTCAAATAGATAATGCCGAATTACAGGTGAAACTATTGACCTTTGATCTTTATCTCGAAACAAAGCGGCGCTACTATGCTCTTGCTCATGCCCAGCAGAGTGTAATACTGTCCCATAAGGCAGTAGAGCTGGCCAGGGAGATCGTTGAAAATACAAATTACCGACTTGAACGGGGTGCCGCCCTGCAGTCTGAATTTCTGCTTGCCCAGCTTGAAGAACAACGTGCATTGCTTGCTCTGGATCAGGCAAAGTTGGAGGTCGATGCCGCCGAAGCGATTTTGGTGTCACTTTGGAAGGGAGCGGTTACGGGTCTGACAGTTACGACCGGTGCTGAGTCTGAATTTAATAATCTGTTTGACAGAATCGCCCTTTTATCTAACGGAACCGATTCTACCCGCGATATAATCCAGAAACGAAGTGAATTGGAGATTTTACGAGCCGAAAAAGCGATGGCGATTGCAGAGGCTCGCCCTGCTGTTACACTTAGTGGCGGCTTTAAAAGATTAGAAGTGAATAATTCCAAATCTTTTATTTTTGGTGTGTCATTGCCAATCCCGTTGTTCAACCGAAATCAGGGAACGCGGAAGAGTTTGGATGCACAACTGCAATCAATGGAATATGACCTGGAACAAAGCAGGACTGAGACGATTTCAAATATTAAGTTTCATTCGATCCGGGTTAAGAATCTTGTTCACAGTCATGGCACATTGGATTCATTGCTCCTGCCAACGGCAGAAAAAGCTTATCGAACATTGCAGCAGGCTTATGAGGCCGGTCGGGTTCCTTTTACGCAACTGCTTGAAGCTGAAAGAGCGCTCAACGATCTTAATTTCGAACATAATGATCTGCTTTTGACGATTCAGGAACAGATTATTGCATTGGAAAGTCTCACCGGTATCACCATGCATGTTACAAAGGAGAATTAAAAGATGCTTAAGAAGATTTTGATATTTTTACTTATTTTACTTATACCCTGGTTAATCTCGATTGGGTTGGCCCAGGTCGATCATGATGACCACGCTGACACCATGGAAGTTCATGAAGAGCTTGGACATGACGATCATGATGACCACGCTGACACCATGGAAGTTCATGAAGAGCTTGGACATGACGATCATGATGAAGATGTTGACCATGTTGAGGAAGCAGGACATGACGATCATGATGAAGATGTTGACCATGTTGAGGAAGCAGGACATGACGATCATGATGAAGATGAAGACGAGCTTATTGTTAAACTGACTCCAGAGGCGATCAAACTTGCCGGTATAACTTTTTTAAATGTAGAGCACGGACGTATTGGCAGAACCGTTGAATTATCCGGAGAAATTGGTTTCAATGAAGACAGGCTTGCTCATGTTGCACCGCGGTTCGCCGGTGTCGTGCTACAGATTAATTATAGAGTTGGTGATTATGTTGAAGAAGGTGACGTGGTGGCAATTGTCGAAAGTAATGAAAGCATGAATTCATATTCCATAAAGGCTCCCATTTCCGGTTGGGTGATTGAACGGCAGATAACTACTGGTGAGTTTATCTCGGAAGAAAATAGTATTTTTGTAATTGCTGATCTTTCCACTGTCTGGGTTAATCTGGCTGTCTATCCCAAGGATGCCAATCGAATCAAAAAAGGGCAAATGGCCATTATCAAATCAATAGGAACAGACAATATAACCACAGGAAAAATAGATTATATCACTCCGATCATGGATCTTCGCACCAGAAGCGCAACGGCGAGAATTACGTTATCGAACTCTGGCAACACTCTGCGTCCGGGCTCTTTTGTCCAGGCGACAATTACAACTGAGGCCAGTGAGGAGACACTGGTGGTTGAGAAAAATGCGGTTCAGTATCTTGAAGACAAGAGTGTGGTATTTGTTGCCGATGGAAGGAATAATTTTACGCCGGTGGAAGTGGTAGTAGGGGATAGCGATGATCGTCTTACGCAGATCAAAAGTGGTCTTACCGAAGGTTCAAAATATGTGTCAAGCGGAGCCTTTGAACTTAAAGCCAAGATTGTAACGAGCAATCTGGATGCCCATGCCGGGCACGGGCATTGAGGGAAGAGGTATCAATGAAACAATTTTTTGAATTGGTTCTAAGAAACCGTATTATCACCATGATTTTTATGATTGGCGTGATAGCGATTGGTCTATTTCATTATCGGAGCCTGCCGACCGATGCCTTTCCTGATATCTCACCGGTAATGGTTCCTGTTTTTGCCGAAGCGCATGGAATGGCTCCGGAAGAGATTGAGCGTTTGATCACATTTCCGATTGAGTCGGCGATGAACGGTTTACCCGGCGTGAGATTGATTAAATCGACCTCTGCTTTTGGTATGGCAGTTATATATGTTTATTTCGAGGACGATGTTGATATCTATTTTGCTAGGCAGATCGTCTCCGAAAGATTGGCCAGCGCATCGGGAGAACTGCCGGAACTCCATGAACAACCAGGTTTGGGACCGATTTCTACCGGTCTTGGTGAGGTGTTCATGTACTATCTCGCGGCTGACAGTACGGTCAATACCGACGGGAAACCGGTTGACGCTTATCTGCGGGAAATTAATGACTGGGTCATTAAATACCAGCTTCAGTCCATACCGGGAGTGACCAGCATATTGTCAATGGGCGGGCATGTCCTCCAGTATCAAATTAAAATCAATCCTTATGCGCTCAATAAGTTCGAACTCGGCTTGGAAGATATTGTCAACGCCGTATCCAACAATAATCGCAATGCCGGTGGTCAATTCCTGGTTATTGGCTCAGAAGAGTATCTGGTTAGAGGAGTTGGCTTACTTGAAGGAAGAGACGATCTCCGCAATATTCCATTGATGGTTATTAACGGAACACCGATTCGTCTTGGTGATGTGGCCGAAGTCGACTTTGGACGAGAGATCCGCCGTGGAGTGGTAACTCGAAACGGCCAGGAAGAGGTTGTCGCCGGGATCGTGATGAAACTATACGGCACCAATACATCGGATGTTATTGCAGGCTTGAATCAGAAAATTCCGGAAATCCAAAATTCATTGCCGCAAGGTGTCTCTCTTGTCCCGTATTACAATCAGTCTGCGCTGGTAAACAATGCGGTCAGTACGGTTAGGAATGCTCTATTTCAAGGCGCCCTTTTGGTTATTTTGATTCTCGCATTGTTTTTAGGAAATGCACGATCTGCATTTATTGTAGCTCTGGCTCTGCCGGTCTGCGCCCTGATCGCCGCAATTTTTATGAACATGGCTGAGATGTCGGCAAACCTGATGTCCTTGGGAGGAATTGCGATTGCAATCGGTATGCTTGGCGATGCGTCGATTGTTATTGTCGAAAATATTCATCGCCTCCTCGGCGATGATAAATATAAAAACAGAAGCAAACGTGAGATAATTGTTTCCGCCTGTACCGAAGTTGCACGGCCGATAATATTCTCTGTTTCTATTATTATTATTGTCTTTATGCCACTGTTTACTCTTGAAGATATTGAAGGAAAGATGTTCTCACCGATGGCATTTACTATCACATTTGCTTTATTGGGTTCTCTGGTGGCGGCGCTGGTATTTTCCCCGGTTCTGGCCTCGTTTCTGTTCAAGAAAAAACTGAAGAAAGAATTTTTTCTTATCAGATGGTTAAAGAATATATATGGGAGATTCCTAATATATGTACTGCGCTTCAAGGTTGGCGTTCTGGTAATAACTCTGTTATTATTTGTCGGAACTCTGTTTATGGTTCCGCATCTCGGCACCGAGTTTATTCCAACATTGGAAGAGGGGGCAATTCAAATCAATGTAACAATGGCGCCATCGATTTCATTGGTCAAAGCGACTGAAACGATTATGAAGTTGGAAAGAATCGTAACCGCTTTTGACGGGGTAAAGCAGACTATTGCCAAAGTCGGAAGACCGGAAGCCGGCAGTCACCCCCATCCGGTAAATTCGGCTCATATACAGGTCATCCTTAAACCTCGCGAAGAGTGGCGACAATATAAATCAAAGGAAGAACTTGTAGTGGCACTCAATGAGTCATTGTCAGAATATCCCGGAGTGCAACTGGTTTTTTCTCAGCCGATTCAAAATATGTTTGATGAACTGCTCTCCGGTGTTAAAACACAATTGGCTATTAAGCTGTATGGTGAGGACCTGACTGTTTTGCGCAATAAAGCTGAGCAGATCAAGGAAGTGATTGAGTCTGTTGAAGGACTGGTTGATCTTTCGACGGAGCAGAGTTTTGGGCAACCGCAGGTGCAAATTGTTGCTAATCGTGAGGCCTGCGCCCGATATGGGGTTGATGTCTCCGATATTCTGGAGGTTGTTGAGCTTGCTATCGGCGGTGAAGTAATTTCACAGATATTTTTGAATACCCGTCGTTTCGGAATCCATGTCCGCTATGATGAGCTGTACCGCAATGATCCTGAGGCAATTAAAAATATGCTCGTGCATTCTTCTGATGGAATTCTTATTCCTCTGTCTCAGGTGGCTGATGTCGAGACTATTATTGGGCCGATCCAGATCAACCGTGAGAAAAATCAGCGGCGATGGATTGTTTCAGGCAATGTTCGCGGCCGGGATATGGGTGGTGTTGTTGGAGATATAAAAAAATTGGTTCATGATAAAATCGAATTGCCATCCGGATACTACTTAGAGTATGGTGGGCAATTTGAAAATCAGGAACGAGCGATGAAAAGATTGGGTGTTATCGTTCCGGTCACACTTATTTTGATATTTCTTTTATTGTATATGTCATTTGGAAATCTGAAAAGCGCGACATTAATATTTATTAATGTGCCATTGGCAATGATCGGCGGGGTTCTTGGTCTTTACATAACCGGTGAGTATCTATCGGTTCCTGCCTCAGTCGGATTTATCGCTCTTTTCGGAATCGCCGTTCAGAATGGGTTAGTTCTGGTATCTTATATCAATCAACTGCGTCATGGCGGATTGCCGACCGTTGAGGCTATTTCGCAGGCATCTTTATTAAGATTACGACCAGTACTGATGACCGCTTTGACCACTATTTTGGGACTTGTCCCGTTGCTTCTGTCTCATGGTATGGGTTCAGAAGTTCAGAGGCCGTTGGCGGTGGTAGTTGTGTTTGGATTGTTATCATCGACATTTCTGACTTTGGTTTTAATTCCGGCTCTTTATGGGTGGTTCGCTCCAAAGTTGGCAGTTAATGAGAATGGAGGCTTATAGCTGAATTGTAAAGCATAATTCTAAAAAGGAAGAAGATGAATAAAATATACATAAGTTTATTATTAGTTTTAATATTGGCCGGGATGAGTTTTGCTCAAGAATGCGGCCCCAACTGTCCGGTCTGTTCCGGGGCAGGAGGTAATGATGGTGCCTTGCTTTCACAAAAAGCAGTGATGGTTTCGGCGTTAAGTATTCCAACAGCCGACGAGGAGAAAACAGTCTTAAATGTCAGATATGGAATATTAAATTGGCTTGACGCCGGTATTGGATATGCCATTAATACTGAAAAGCTACTGTGGAATGTACGCACCCAGCCTATATTAGAACAGGAAGGTGGCTGGAGGCCGGGGCTTATTTTGGGCAGCGGAAGTGTCCAAACCGGTGGAAGCGATCAATCAATATATGCGCAATTAATTAAATCATGGGAAATCAGCGAAAACTTTGGTATGCGTTTCTCGGCTGGAGCGGCGACTCTTTTGCCAGATTTTAACGAGGCCTATGGTCTTGGTGGTATCACCGCCAGTTTCAAAGAACGATATGCTGTTTTTGCCAGTTATGATGGCAAATCAGTACATGAGGGAGTTTCGTGGATTCCATCAGACTGGATGACGCTATCATTCCTGATGGTCGAATCAGAATTCCCGGCGATATCAATTGTTTTCAGAAGATGATTTTTGAAAGTCATAAGAATTTATTATGGGCAGAACCATCAAACGGTTCTGCCTTTTATATTATCACAAGCAATAGTAAAACTGGTGCCTGCGCACCAAATAATATTGCCGTCTGGTATATCTCTTAAATATCAAAAACTGTATATAGTGAACTATTTTAGAACTGCTGCATAACTCAGGCAAAGCTGGCTCTGGTGGAATTTTTTGTATAAATCATCAACTTGGCGTGAGTTTGTACCTTATTGATGAATTTCGAACTTTTTTGAGAGAAATGGCTTGAATTAGCTCCCCCGGCAGGACGATCTTAGAACTTTTGAAGAGTTAATTGAGCATCTGAAAAGAGTTGCTTGATTTTAAACCTGGACCTTTGGAATATTAAAATATTAGTATTTATATTGAAAGTTATAATTGTTTGCTTCTCTATAACCTTTTCCCCTTTGATGACCTTGAAATTCAAAGTAATATGATTTGTTAAATATACGCACATTAATAAAAATTCCCGGGGGCGCTTTGAGTTGCCACCGGGAATTTAATTGATGCTTTATTCTATTTAAAGCATTTCTATTTCATCAATACCATACGTTTCGTGGTACTGAACTCATCGGTTGTTAAGCGATAGAGATAAATACCACTGGCCGCATTGCTGCCGTCCCAATTCAACAAATGCTGACCCGCATTGAGATATCCATCAACAAGAGTAATAACATTCTGTCCAAGAATATTATAAATCTCAAGTTTGGTTTGGGATGCATACGGGAGATTGAATTCAATTGTCGTCATCGGATTAAACGGATTCGGGTAGTTTCCTATGCTGAATCCTTCCGGCAAGGCACCAGTGGAAAACTTTGCAGAACCGTAAACCGGTCCGCTTTCGCAGGCCTCGGTGACAACATTTGCAGCGGCGTCATAGGTATAACCTGCAAGTGCCACATTAGTCACCGTGAAGCACCAGTCAGCTGGGTATACTTTTGTACGATCCGAAATAATCGTAGCAACGCCGGTGGAACCGGTGGTTCCTGATTTTGTATTGGCGTTAGGGGAATTAAAGTATCCACTAACTACCGCACCGACAACAGGATTGTTGTTTTGGTCAACAACAGTAACACTGGCAACGCCATTCTTCTGATTATTACCCTGACGAGTCATTGACATTGCACTAACATGCATGCTATTTTCTACACCAGGATTGACCGTGATATATCCGGTTTCTGTTTTACCATCGGATCCACAGCCATTAGAAGCAGTCAGGGTTACCGTGTAAGTACCTTCACTTGTATAAGTATAGTTAGGGTTTTGGGCTGTTGAAGTACCAACGCCATCACCAAAATCCCATAACCATGAAGTAGGGTTTCCTGTTGACAGATCTGTAAAGCTAACTGCCAGAGGGGCTGTACCGGTAGTTGGCGTGCCAGAGAAATTGGCAGTAACAACATCGGAAACCGCAATGTAGGAAGCTTTAGTTTCGGTGTCACTACATACTGCCGAAGTCACTGTCAGGCTAATGGTATAATTGCCCGGCGAAGAGTACTGATATGACGGGTTCTGAGCCGTCGAAGTTCCGACTCCATCACCAAAGTCCCAATCCCATGATGTTACCGGACCGGTCGAGGCATCGGTAAAGGATACCGTCACCGGAACACAACCAGAGGTCGGATTTCCGGAGAAACCAGCGGTTACATCACAGCCGGTGCCACCTATCGCATCAAGACAGGCCCGGACATCAACAATACCAACCCCAACATATTTCGTTGGATTGTATGGTTTGGAATTGTTCATAATCAGGTTCCACTTGTCCTGAGCAGTCAGGCTGGGATCGTATGACTCCAATAAACCAGCGACACCAACAACATGGGGGCAGGACATTGAGGTTCCGCTCATGAGGGAGATATAATCACCATCGGGATCATCGGCATTATGGTAAGTGCTGAGAATGTCGACACCGGGAGCCGCAATATCAACCCAGGTTCCATATGTTGAGAAACTGGCCGGATCGCCATTTTGGGCTGTGGCACCCACATCAAGGCAATCCTCACGAGCACCAAGGTAATCAGCAGTAGTGTTATTTGCGTTACCGCAGGCGACAATAACCATTACGTCGCGAGCAAGCACAGCATCAATTGCCGCGGCAAGCAGTTCTGATGAGCCCCAGGAACAGTTAACGGCGGCGACATTGACACCCTTGTCCACCATGGTCGCAATGTAATACAGTGCTTCAGAGACCATGTCCATATACATAACACCACCACGGCGGCTGGTGAATCCAGCACGCAAGCACATAATTTTTACACCATTGGCGATATCATCGGTGGTCCCGTTATTCCAGCCGCCGGCAACTCCGGCCACGCCAAAGCCCGGATCATTATTGGTGATGGCAGCAATCGTCCCGGCGACATGAGTTCCATGACCACCATGGTCGGACGGATCATTATCAACCGTTCCACAGTCTGTATCGATACATTGGAATCCGGCATCAACGAAGTCATAGCCAATTACATCGTCAACATAGCCGTTGTTATCATCATCAACACCATTTCCGGGAATTTCTCCTTCGTTGACCCAGATATTACCATTGGTGCTATTATCGGCCGGTCCTGGCGGGTTGGTTCCACCCAGATCATAATGATAATACCTGACGCCACCATCTATAACGGCGCAGACGACATCAGGATCACCGGTTTCAATATCCCAGGCCATATCGGCCTCTATCCCATAATTATCCCAATAATGCCATTGATCATACGGAAATTCCGGGGGAGGATCATCGTAATAGGCATCATTTGGTGTGGCGCTAACCAGATACATACCGACCGGCTCAACTTTTTCTACCGATGGTAATGCGCGATAGGCTGCCATAACTTGATCAAGCTGACCTTCCGGGAATCGAGCCTTATATTTTCTATCCAGAACCCGGTCGGATCGGTGATAAGCGCCGGCCTTGTCGGCCATTATAAACTGCTTATCAAAATGCCCGACCTGAAATTTGCCATTTATTTCAAAAAGTGATTTTTGATCAGAATTTGGTGATACCCCTTCTTTAAAAGTAACAATACATCTGTCGGGAGCATTTCCTATAAATGAGGATCCAAGTTCTCGCTCGACCTTGATAAAGTTGTCAGCGAGGGCAGCACTGGATATTAAAAGGATTGCCAGAAATACCATTAAAGTTAGTCTTTTCATCTCTCCTCCAATAAGTTGGTGCAAGGTTTACACTGAAAGATCTTAATAAAATGTTTACCTATTCGATTACCACCCCCCTTAATAAAAATCGCCCGATGGATGGTTGTTGTATCCATATTGAGCTAATGTAAAATTATATAAAGACTGTGTTTTAGAAACACGCTTGTTTATGAATTCTTGAACAATATTTCTCAATATAAAACTTTGCCTCCTACATTGTAGGAGTGAGGCTTAAGGACAAAAAAAATACCTTTTTTTTATTTATTTTTTGACGAATTAATGTGATTTCATTTTACGATGACTATCGTAAAGTAAAAATGCCCCTTTTTTGAGGGGGCATTTTTACTTTATCAGATCAGACCCTACTAGTTACACAATTGAGTAGGGATGAGCGGCAGAAAAAATACCTTTTTATTTATTTTTTTTGGGATGAATCAGATTTTAATTAAAATTGATAAATTTAAAACAATGCCCCTCATATTAAGGGGCATTGTTGCTTTATCGGACTCTATTTACACCGGCCGGAACGTGGGCCATGATAATAAACGCGATTTATAAAATATTCGATATCAAACGCATCAACAACTCCATCGCAATTTACATCGGGATTACCATGAGAGTATTGAACCGTTTCCTGGTTGCAAACATGTCTTACCAATAGAAAAACATCGCTGGCGCTTACTCTCCCATCACCATCCAAATCCCCAAATTCGATCATTTCAGCCTGGTCTATCTGACTGACAGCATTGTATACATTTATTCGACCATAGCCATAAAATGGATCGGGCGGAATCAATGTTCCCCATAAGAATTCGGTTGAGGCGGTCTGGCGGATATGTTCCTGCATAATAAATGTCGAATAATCAGGATTGAGCT
This sequence comes from Candidatus Zixiibacteriota bacterium, assembly GCA_030667525.1. GTDB lineage: Bacteria > Zixibacteria > MSB-5A5 > GN15 > PGXB01 > JAAERC01. The sequence continues at coordinate 13,719 of DAOUVS010000032.1, forward strand.
GTTTGACTAAAACGCATGCGGCAGTAACAAATGGCGCAGCAAAAGATGTTCCGCTCCAGGTACCCCAATCATCTTCACCCGCCAGCGTGCTATATAGATCTACCGCCGGAGCGCAAACGTCGGTATAATCTCCATAATTTGAAAATGAAGCAATTAAATCCTCGGTATCAATACCGGAGACAGCAATAACTCCCGGCAGTGAGGCCGGATAAGTCGGAATATCAAGCGAATTGTTACCACTTGCAGCAACCATTGAGACACCGTTCAAAATTGCCTGATTAGCGGCCTGAACCACGATACTGCTTAATTCGACTGTGCCAAAACTCATATTGATAACATCTACTCCTTGCCCGACGGCATAATAAATCGCTTCTGCAATCGCATAGGTGTTACCGTTGCCATCGCCATCAAAGGCTCGCAGTGGAAGTATTTGACAATCGGGAGCCATTAAGGCAATTAAACCCGAAACGAATGTACCATGACTCGAAAATTCACCAATTTCATAACTGGGGTCATTGTCATCTGAAATGAAATCATACCCGGTAGTTAAAAGCCTGGGGAAAAGATAGGGGTGAGTAAAATCAACGCCATTATCAATTATGGCGACTGTAATACCTTCACCGGTAGCAATTTCATGAGCCAGTTCAATCCCGACCGAATATATTGACGGTTGTTTGAAAAATTCGATTGGTTCCACTCCGTCCAATAATGGGGGATCATCATCCGGGAAAGAGATGCTCATTTGATAACTCTCAGGCAATTCCACCGAGTAATTAGGTTCAACGAATATGACCAGAGTGTCTGTTTCCAATTCATCAATGACAGTTTCCCAATCGCCTCCACTATCAATTTCAATCAGAAACGTTTGCGATCCGGGAATACTGTCTCTTACTCTGGCACCGCTTCCATGCAGAACATCATCCGGTTTCCCATTCTGGGTTATTTTCATGACTGCCTGTCCCGGTATAGGACTTCCTTGAACGACAGCCGATTTACAAACGGCAAGAATGCAAATCATCATCAAAACCAAAATCAAGTGCTTTTTCGTCTGCATAACCAGTATCTCCAATAAAAAATAGTTTATATTCCTAACATAACAAAAGGAGCCCAGAAGGCCGGATTGTTGTTTATGGCACAGGTTTTATTCAATGCAATACCATATGCCTTTGATATATTCCGATGCGCCTTAAGTGCCTTATAAAATTCGGTCATAAATATCATGCTGATTTTATCGGAAATTGGCCAAAGCGAAGCCAGGACACAATCGGCTCCTCCCTGATAAAAGGCTTTGGCCAAACTAAAAGAGTTACCATAATAAATCCCGGGAGCGGCGGTTTGACAACCGGAAAGAGTTATCAAGCGGGCCTTGATACCAAACCCGAAAAGATCAAAAGGATAAAATGGTCCATCACTCATCAAAATCCGGGAAAATAACGGATTTTCTGATGATCGTGAAGCATGGGTGGCAATATGTATAAATCCGCCAGCTCGTTTCAATTCTTTGTGGAGGTTTCCGATATCCGCCTTCTCACCGGTGTACAGATGAGCAGTTGAGAATGTTTTTTTGATATTCCGTCCTTCGCTTTCGGCCGCCGGTAAACCGGAATTGGGCGGAGTAAAGACGGCACTTCTGAGCCGGGCGGAATAATTCGTGTCATGTCGCTTGTTCCGTAGATTATCGGGGTCAACTATAGTCTGTATCTTATAACGGTCTTTCAGCCAAATTTTCTGAGAATCCTTCAGTGCCGCAAAAGGTAATTGTGCATAAAGACCGTCAAGCATCAAGATAAGACGTTGAATATTGTTCGGCAGGTTTAATGGTTTTATCAACCAATCATGCAATATGCTCAGATAATGCTCTATAACTTTTGAATTGTGGCAATTTCCACCGGGAGAATGGACCGCCATTTCCATCAGAAAGTGCAGTTCTCGAATTGTATTTTCCAAATCGTGTTGCCGGACAGGACAGGTAATATATTTAGTGATTCCCTGACTTAAACAAAAGGCTCCAACCTTTTTATCTGCGGAAAAGTAGTTGATCAGGGCTTCGCCGTCAGAGATAAATTCTGAATACTCTCGCGAAATATGCAATTGAGGTTTACCTGCGCCGGGCGACGGATACAGATATGATCTAATTTTCCTCTCTGTCTCCCACAATCGATGCTCTTCGTGATACAGGTTACTGGTTGCCGCAATCTGCCTTTGTTCTCCATTTGGCACGCGCTTGAGTTTCCTCAATGAAGCCCGCAGATTGGAGCGGATTTCAAGAAGACGATTAGGAATTTCTGTCTTGAGTATATCTGTCGGAATCGGTCTCTGATTGAGGACCGCCAAAGCTTTCGAATGTTGCAGAAAAGAATCGCTTACACGATTCATTTGAAGCAGGCAATTGACGGCCGATAAATAGGTTGGATATTTGTCAATGGCAAAGAAAAATCGAATCTCATCTGGATATATATATCTCAACATTTTTTCGATAACGTCAATGGCTTTTTTTAGATAAGTCAGCGCCATTTCAGGATTGAATAGGTGAAGATAAGCCTGTCCGATATGATTGAGAATCAGATGCTGCTGATAATTAATAAGTTGATTCTTCAGAAGTTGTTTTCCAAGACGAATTACTTTGTTGGGTTGTCCGCCTTCAAGATAAGTTTCCATAATTGTTATTCTGGCATCAATCCCCCGTCTTTTATCACCACTTTTCTTAAAAAGTGTATACGCTGTGGTTGCCTTGGATTGAGCATCGGCAAAACGTCGGGCCGCAATTTTGAGCCGCGCGCGAGCAATGTTGATCATACCGAGCCAAAGCTTGTTATTCTCCTTTCGAAATAATTTTTCCGCTTGGCCCAGATAGTAAGCAGCCTGAAAATTATCTCCCAACTGCCGATATGCTTCCGATACATAATAGCCTGCCTTGGCCTGCTCATATCGTAAACCGAGCTTTCGGAATGTTTCCGTTGCCTGTTCACCGACCATGATGGAAGAGCCGA
>DAOUVS010000316.1 GCA_030667525.1 Candidatus Zixiibacteriota bacterium
AATGCCTCACGCACCTGAACCGAGGACAGCTTCAGATTCTTCGGAACCCCGGCAACCAGATCACGACCCTTGACTTCTATCGAGATCTCTTTTTCAAGCGGAAAGGCCGAACCAATTTTAATTTTGATATCTTCGGCCGTAAGCTCGCCTATCAGAAGGTTATAATTCTTTTTTAAATACATTACAATTGCATCATTGAGCTCGTCACCGGCTATTCGCACCGAAGTATGATGCACAATACCATTTAGAGCGATAACCGCGATTTCCGAGGTGCCACCTCCTATATCAATGACCATAATACCTGATGGCTGATCTACCGGAAGACCGAGCCCGATAGCAGCCGCCATCGGCTCCGACAAAAGATATACTTCGCGGGCGCCAGCATTTTCGGCCGAATCACGAACCGCTCGTTTTTCAACCTCGGTAATACCTGACGGGACCGAGATAACAATTCGCGGCTTAATCAGATATTTGTGCCGAATAACACGCCGAATAAAATCGGAGAGAAGTTTTTCGGAAATTTCAAAATCGGCAATAACCCCATCTTTAAGAGGTCTGATCGCCGAGATTTCACCGGGTGTTCTTCCTATCATCTCTTTTGCGGCCGAGCCGACCGCCAGAACCTTACCGGTTGCCTTTTCTATCGCCACCACCGATGGTTCATTGAGAACAATTCCCTGTCCCCGGACAAATACCAGCGTGTTAGCGGTGCCGAGGTCTATTCCAATGTCGTTGGAGATAAAATCAAAAAATCCCAAATTACGTCCTTGTATTTAAGTTCTTGTTATAACATAAGTTGTTCTAACAAGATTATCGTCATTTTCCCATTTATTTTAATTGTTATCAACCCAAAAAGCAATAAAAATTAGGAATATTCTGAAATTAATCTAATTTAAATGGAAATTGATGAAAAACTAAATTTAATGGAGAATCATCTCCGGTTTTATATTTAATCTTTCAAAATCAATCGGCCGCTGAAAACCGGCTCTTTTCGGCCTTCAAGATATAGTTCCAGATTATCACCGATAGATAAAACGCGCCCCTCGATATTTTCTTTCGGCTTTTCATCGGCTTGAACCGGTGGTACCGGTCGAATCGGATCAGGTTTGATTATTACTTCACGGCCGATTATAATTGATCTTTTACGATAAATTTCCAGAAGTTCGAAGTACCCGCCATCAAGAAGTATTTGATAATTCCGGGTCAGATTTTTTATCAATTCAAAAAAAACAAAGCTCTGCTCGGCCTGTTTTTGATTATTCGACAGATTTTTCAGCGATGATGATTTCGGCACAAAATCGGTCGGTTCGACCTCGGGCGCAAATTCAACATTGAGACCTATCCCCAACACAGTTCCTGTGACTTTTGATCCTTCAGTTAGCGTGTGCGAGAGAAAGCCGCAGACTTTGGAACTGTCTATTAATATATCATTAACCCATTTTACTGTCGCTTTACCTTTTAAATTTTCGATGGCATCAATCGTCTGCAGAACCGAAACGGCAGCCAGAATACTAAACCCGGGTGCAAACTGCTTAATCACTTTATCCGGTTTCAGAAAAACCGACAGATGAATATTCCCGGCTAAACTGACCCAGTCGCGGTTGCGCTGACCATGAAATTTTTGGCCGCTGTCGGCAAGACAGAGCGTTTTGTCCGGAATATCTTCCCCGCTTCTTTTTTTATTTATCAGCAGATCATACTGTGATTCGGAAGCATTTTTAACCAGAAACAGATTCTGCCAAAACTTTTCCGATTGTATTTCTGATTCAAACAAATCATCCGTATTGAATAAACCATTTGCAAGATTTTTGGCTTCAACACCAAGACTATCTCTATTAATTACAGACCAGCGTTGTTGGTTAGTCACAATCTTGCATGCAAACGAATGATTATCCGCAAATATCTTCAAAATGCTTTCCCTTTGTAGGTTCCGGGTGCCCCACAGCTTGCTGTGGGTTAATCAATTTACTGGCCAATGTAGGTCAGGAGCCGTGCGCTCCTGACGATCCTTTTTCTCGTGGTTGGTGTATGTCCAAAAAAGTGCGCCAACATATGCAGTATAAAATAAGTGATATATTTAATCAACAATCTTATATGACCTGATTTTAGAGTTTGTAACTTTAAAATTTCAAAATCCAATAATTCCCTGTAACCTTCGCGCATTCCTACCTTTACAGCGAAAATGGGTTCCCTCCAGAGGCGGACAGGCGTTTTGCCAAAAACGTGTTTTCGCACAATAAATGACTACTAAAATTGTAATTTCCATTCCCCATAGTTATTCAGGTAATTAATAGTGCAGAATGAAATACCATTGGCTTGATGGGGAATTTGGTTGGATCATTTAATTTCAAAAATATGTTAGTAAAATAATAATTCAATGGTAACTTGGATCTTATAATTTTAAAGATCGATGAAGTCTCTTGGGAGTTGTGTTTATGAAAGAAATAAAAGATACAACATATGACGAAAT
>DAOUVS010000085.1 GCA_030667525.1 Candidatus Zixiibacteriota bacterium
AATTAATTCTCTGCCCAAGAATATTATATATAGCAAGAGTTATATCGCTTTTGGTAGGTAGCGAATATTTAATATTAGTCGAGGCATTAAACGGATTGGGGAAATTTTGACTCAAGGCAAACCGTTTGGGAATTATCGACAGGCTGCTATTATCAACATCAGTTGGAATATTTCCGGTTATATAATTAATTAGATTCCGCGCATCGTCTGGCTCCATATACCAGAGATGGAATCCATACAGATAAGTTGTCGCTTCATCGGTGACCGTTTTTACACCAACCGGATACCCTTCGGCGCGTGAAGTCTCGGGATATTTGGAGCGGTACAGATGAGTCGTCTGACCTTTCTCATTAACAACAAAGGCAGCCGAACCAGGCGCAGTCCCTCGCGGCCAATATTGTTCAACATAATCGGGAAATGGGTAACGCGAGGTGTCAAAATCAAGATTGGGAGCTTCGGATATAACCGATTCAGCTTTTATAAATCCGGAAACTGTATCAATGTATGGTTTGGGAATATAGGCATCATGATAATAACTAAAAGGTAAATTGAAAATGGAATCTATTCCAAAAAATCTCTCTATAAAGCTACTGTTATAATTTTGAAATGTTGTTTCATAACTCCATGAAATATTATAAAGTATACCAAAATAAGCGAATCTCCCTCCGCTAAGAATATATCTAGTTAGTGCCTGATTATTTTCTTCGGCCCATTCACGCAGACAATCAAAGTTAATGGGTGAGTCCATTATCAATAATTTGTATGGTTCAAAATCCCGCCAGTCGAAGCAGTCGGTTGGGTATTCTCCCTGGCAGTCTGTTGGAATGGTTTCTCTTGAATAATCAATTATATCATAATTATATCCGGACAAAATTTTGTTATAGAAATTAATTACAGTATCAACTCGGGCGTCGGCATAACCGGCATTTCCGGTTATAAACAAAATTTCCCTTGTCGGCGGAGTGTGAGTGTGGAAAGTAATCATCTCCGAGAACTCTGATTCAAAGCCTCTATTATCAACTGATGTAATACGATAAATTGCTCCGTCGTTTACTGAGAAATCTGTAAAACTTCGAGCGTTCCTGTCCACCTGATTATAAATTTCCATAGCTGTGTAGTAGTACCATTTATTCTCAATAAAGAATGAATCGATCGTAGGTATGTATGGATGAAACCAATCCCGATAGTATGGATGATATGGATACTGAGCAACTCTTAATGAATCAAACTTATAAATGTTAAAATGATCGATTCTTCCCGGATTAACAACCTCCCATTCGAATGTTACTTTATCACCGGTTGGGCCAAAAACATAATCCTTTTTCATTATAGACGCCGATGTGCGGGTACTGTCAAATATAATAACTGTTTTACTCGGTTCGCCAATAATACCTTGTGATTTCGAGGCGACATTAACAAAATATGCCTTATTAATATTTATATAGGTCAATGTGTACTGATTGACATTATCAAGACTGATATGGTGAATCAATTCTTCCGGCTCAAGCCAGGGTGGAATTACCCCGGGATAAGGCAACTTGTCAAATGGAATAGTCGAAAGATAGACTTCGTAACCATCGATTTCACTGGTACTAAAGAGTTCACCGGCATCAATACTCACCCACCGGTCCCATCTGATTACCGCCGAATCTTTATCATGATATTCAAGTTTAAGACCATTGACAGGATTAAGCGGATTCAAGAGCAGTCGCCCCAGTGAATCGGATATATCGGCATTTTTAAAAACATTAGTGAAATCAAGATTCGAAAGATAAGCTTCAGGATGGTCGGGTAGATTAATAAGATTGTTGACATCGGTATGAACATCCTCACCGGTGAAAGTGGCAAAAAGAACCCGAATCGATGAGTCAGGATAGATATCTACTGGACCAATCGAAAACAAAAACCGTGTTTCGCTACCGTCGGCATTATCGGATGCATATTCCGGATTTGGTTCGAGCCAAATTGGATTTTCGGGGCCGATTGTGGCTGTAAAAATTTGATCGTAATCCCATTCAGGATGGCTCAGGAGATAATACATTTCTTTGTTATCGTACGGGTGCCCCAGATTGTCGAGGTAAAACTCACGAAATGGATCCTCATCGGTGTCTTTTTGCCTGGGACCAAAATCGAGTAATACGTCACCATTTGGTTTCCACCAGTTAAATATTGTATCCTGCGGTTCGAATGATGATTCAATAAATTTTACGGCAAATATTCTGGTCGGCGATTTTGTTTCATCAAACAACCCATCGATTGGATCGCCATCGTTGTCAATAGTATAAGCTATTCCTTTATCGCGGATCGATCCGGATAAATCATCTTTATACCCGCTGTATTTGTAGTCACAATCAGAAATATCAGCATCAAAAGACAAACCAATTCTGCCTTCGTTAATAAGTTCATCACCAACATTGGTTATGACCATATCATAAATAATTGTTTGGTTGTTAGGCGTCTCATACCAGGCATGGCTCCTGACAACAACGCGCAGATTCAGCGGCATATACGGAGGGTCTTGCGCCGGAAAATAGGCTGGATAGCTATTCAAATCAAGAGTATCAAAAAACTCTGAATTAATAGCATAATCGGCCGGAGAACAATCCTCTGTTACACCATCAGCGTTATTTGGAAAATTAGCCGGATAAAATTCATCGTATTTCGACGACCATCCGTCGGTTCCAGTAGAAACCAGGGTATCTTCACCAACTATACCGCCGATCCAAAGAGCACCAAGAAAAAGATATTCCTGATTGCCATCTTTGGGGGACATAAATGATGGGTAATGATAATCACTGTAAGGATTCATTGAATAACGCGAATCAAAGCCAAATGTACCAAAACAGTTATACGATGTTGCTATTTCATCGGTATATTGAAAACCATAACTGCTTGGGAATCTATTTCCACTTAAAATTATTTTTATATTATCGCCTTTGGATGTCATATTCGACAGACTATCCGGCAAAGCCTGATTATTTTCCAAATTTGCCCGACCAAAGGTACCAGCAACCGAAAAAGCTACCGCTAATAAAACAAAGATTATGATTTTATAAAATTTCTTCATTTCCTCTCCCCCAGAATATTAACTATAAAACTATGACGGAAAACTCAAGATAATTGTTTAATCTGTCCCTCCAACAAAAGATACTATTTATTCCATAATTGTCAATAGGAATCACTGAATGCAATTTTGAAATATTATAAGCAGAAATAGAACTGACTTACCCAAAAATGAGTACAATTAACCCCGGATGATCATGTTGACAATATCTTTGCGCAACAAAATTCCGATTAGTCGGCCATCATCGGCGACAACAAACACCCGCCGCAAATCCTTAAAGATCATCAAAGCGGCAACCTCGACTATCTTGGTATCCAATGTAGTTAGTTCATGGTCGGTTTGAAAAAGCTGCGATACCTTGATTTTATCTTCCTGTTTGAGAAGCTCCTCAAACGGTTCGACCTCAGAGGCATAGTTAAGATTATTTATCAAAGTCTTGTAATCAGGCAGGGCCGCCTGAATCAAATCTTTATCGGTGATCTGTCCCAGAAGATTGTAATTTTCATCAACTACCGCCATCGCCGAAAGACGATGTTTAAACATCATGTTGGCAACATGTTTTAGAGTATCATCGGGATTTACCGTGGCGATATTTCGGCGCATAATATCTTTAACAGTTAGCTCTTTACCAACCCGGACAGCGCTCTGCCAGAGAATATCAACAATATCGGCAGGGTTTTTGGCCGATCTGAGAAGATTCAGATTGGTCTCATTGCGGGCAAAGGTGGCAAGAGCCGAAAGTGTTTGCAGATACAATTTTGAGATCTGTGACGGAGTCAACAGAACAACAATCACAGACAAAGGAATATTATCGGGAGTTCTTTCTCTTAGTCCGTTTTTGGAAACACCAAGAATAATAATCAGATCATCAACTTCATCGGTCCGTGCATGAGGAAAGGCAAAACCATGACCATACGATGTATTTTCAATCTCTTCCCGCTCAAAAATCAGATCTCTGATTTTCAGGGCATTGATATCGGGACTATTTTGTTTTAACAGACTGAGAAGTTCACTTATGGCCGCTTCTTTCGTTTCTGCCTTCAGATCGGCGACAACATATTCTTCCTTGAGCATATTACCAAGCCGCATCGTTTATATCAAACCTCCATATTTGATGGTTGAACTCTTTTCTTAATTAACGACGGCGCAACGATACCACCGGAGACAAGAAGTTTCAAACCGGCTTCAATAGTAATATCAAGTGTGACCACATCTTTTCTTGGTGCAAAAATCACAATACCTGAAATCGGTGTCGGAGTTGATGGAACAAAGACGCCAACCAATTCAATCTCGTCATCCGACCCATTGACAAATTTTATCTTTGAGGTCAAAAAACCGATTGCCCAGATTCCGCGCCGTGGATACTCAAACATTACTACTTCCTTAAAAGCCTCATTGCTCGGTTGTGCCAGAGCTTCAATTAACTTTTTCGCCGCCAGATAAAATATCCTAACAATCGGCAATTTTGTCAACAAATTATCGCCACGTTTATAAATCGAGGCGCCAATAATCGAACGGACAAAAAAGCCGGTCAAAAGAATTATTAGAATTGTAAAGATAATGCCGAGACCGGGAATTGAATAACCGAGGAATTTAACAATGTACGGCGAGAGGATGCCATCAATAGTATCAAAGAGAAAACGAAGGACAACATAAGTTAATATCAATGGGACAACTACCAGCATCCCCGACAGAAACTGACGTCTTAAGACATCTTTTGCCATTTTGAAAATAGATTTCATTTTTCCATACCTATCATAATATTCGGAAATTGAAGCAAATTATCAAGCGACACGGCTAACAAATTTTGATAATAGAAAAATGAATCGGATAAATTGTTTTTTACGGCAAAGCAAACAAAGCGGCTGATTCCATTGCAAAATTCAGAATCGGTTCGGGATAGATACCAAATATAATAACACCGATAACCCCAATTACCAGAACCAGACGCGCGGCGGGATGAATATTGATTTTCAGATCAGAATTGCCATCCGAAAAATACATCGTTTTGATAACATTGGCATAATAATAAAGAGCGACAACCGAGGTCAGAAGTCCCAAAATCACCAGCCAGTAATATCCGGCCTGGATACCTGCGGCAAAAACAATATATTTGGCGGCAAAACCGCCCAGCGGAGGAATACCGGTCAATGATAACAAAAATATCGCCATACAAGCCGAAAGCGCCGGAGCTGATTTCGACAGTCCCTTATAACTGCTGATACTGCTGGAGCCGGTTTTATCCTCAAATATTGTCGCCACAGCAAAAGCACCCATATTGGCAAAAAGATACATAAACATATAAAATCCGACTGAGGCAATACCAAGCTCTGAAACCGCAACCATGCCTATCATCAGGTACCCGACCTGGGCAATCGATGAATAAGCAAGCATTCTTTTGATATTATGCTGCCGCAGAGCGGTTATATTTCCCACAACCATCGCCGCTGCTGCCATCACGGCAACAATTATCCCCCAGTCAAGCGGTTTCATCACCGGATCAACAAAGGCAATCAGACCATGCACAAAAATACGGGCAAAAGCAACCACCCCGGCTGCCTTAGAGCCAACCGAAAGAAATGCGGTAATAGGAGTCGGCGCCCCCTGATATACATCGGGTGCCCACATATGAAATGGAACCAGCGCCAATTTGAAGCTGATACCTGCAATTATCATAACTATCGCCAGAATCAACCCGGGACCGATTTTCCCGGCCGATAAAAAGAGCAGCGAAAGATTTATCTTGATCATCGTTAAATCGGTTGTTCCGGTGAAACCATATAAAAGCGATAAACCATAGAGCAAGACCGCCGATGAAAAAGCGCCGACAATCAAATACTTCATCCCGGCTTCAACGGAAGTCTTTTTATCTTTGTAAAAAGCGGCGAGAACAAACAATGGGATCGTGGTCAACTCCAGACCAACGTAAAGAGAAATCAGTTCATTGGACGATGAGAGAAACATCATGCCGACCGTCGAGAACAGTATCAATCCGTAATATTCACCCCGGTGATTTTTTATTTTATCTGATGCGAGTCCAAACGATGAGCCAACCGCCATAAAAGCAGAACCGAGGAAAATCACTTTGAAAAACAGCGCCAGAATATCGGAGCTGAACATATTATTAAAAGAGATACCGCCGTGGAAATTATATAGCAAAACAGCGGTAATAGCCAGACCGGCCATAGTCAGATAACCAACCGAATCTGAATTCCGTCTTTTGGAACTGATATCAAAGACAATAACCACCAATGCCCATACAAACAGGAACATCTCCGGAATAATCAGTTTCAGATTGTAATCAAACGTTTCCATTATTTTACCGTGCCATCAATTGAACAAGATTCGTAATCGTCGCTTCCATTAAATCGGACAAAGGTGCCGGGAAAAATCCGATAGCGATTGTCAATAAAGCCAACGGGCTGACAATTATCAATTCTCTGGTATTTATTTCTGTTAAGCCGCCCCATTTTTCTTTGTTAAATTCTCCGAGTAACATCCGTTGCACCATCCGCAGCATATACCCTGCGGTCAGCACCACACCAAGCACCGCCAGAGCGGTTATCAATTGAAAATGCGGGATGCCGCTTCCAAATGCGCCGATAAAGACCATAAACTCGGAAACAAAACCGGACATACCTGGCAGACCAAGTGAGGCCATCGAGAACAAAACCATCAAACCGGTATAGATCGGCAGTTTGGCACCGAGTCCGCCAAAAGCGGCAATCTCACGAGTGTGAGCCCGGTCATATAAAACGCCGACCAAAAGGAAGAGGGCACCGGTGATCAAGCCGTGACTAACCATCTGGAACATACAGCCGGTTATCGCCGTCACCGATGAGAAAGCACCGAGAGAGAGCATGCAATAACCCATATGTGAAACCGATGAATACGCCACCAGTTTTTTCAAATCTGTTTGTGCCATCGAAACCAAGGCGCCATAGATGATACCGATTAATCCGAGAATTGCAATTGGAATCGCAAAGTACCTCGTTGCCTCGGGAAGCATCGGCCATGAGATACGAAGCATACCGTAAGTCCCCATCTTAAGCAGAACGCCGGCAAGAATCACCGAGACAGCAGTCGGCGCCTGCACATGAGCATCCGGTAACCAGGTATGGAATGGCCAGACCGGAACTTTGATGGCAAAAGCAATAAAGAAAAAGACAAAACAGAACAGTTGCAAACCGTGCGTTAAGAATCCCGGCGCGGTCTGGATCAGTTCTAATATATTCAGCGTATGCGGATCAGAGGAGAAATACAAAACCAGTATCGCCACCAGCATAAAGATCGATCCAAACAATGTGTAGAGGAAAAACTTGATCGCGGCATACTCTTTCCGTGGTCCACCCCAGATTCCGATTAAGAAATACATCGGGACCAACATCACTTCCCAGAAAACATAAAACAGGAAGAAATCAAGAGCGCAGAAAACACCCATCATACCTGTTTCAAGAAGCAGGAAGAAGATAAAATACTCTTTCACTCTAACCGCAATATTAAACGAAGCTACAATCGAAATAAACGAAAGCAACCCGGTCAAAAACAACATCGGGACCGAGATACCATCAACGCCGAGAAAATAATTAGCATTCAGTAATGAAATCCAGCTTAACGGGCCTTCCATATAATAGAAATCGGCTGTCTGGGAGAAATTAAAGAAATAGTCATAGGTCAGCCAGAACGAAAGAACCATCGGTACAAATGAAAAGAAGGCGGAGGTCCAGCGAATCAGTCCGAATTTATCCTTTGGTAAAAACAACAGGAAAACTGCGCCGATAAGTGGAATAAATATCAAATAACTTAGAACTGGAAAATCCATATTTTTATTCTCCTAACCTTCTGGTTCGGTTTCAACATTCCCCTCTTCCGGGCGATTCATCTTCATCAGGAAGCGGGCCAAAGCGACCACAACAACGCCGATGAAATAATACACAAACCCTTCAGGGGTAACTTTATATATAATGACTCCGACAGCACTGGTGATTACTACCAGCGTGTAAAACTGTACTGAGCCGTTTTGAACATATTTAAACAGCCATGAAGCAGCCATACAGACAGTCCCGGCACCATTGACGGCACCATCGATAATATATTTATCAAACAACATCTTGGCATCGGCCCACTTAATAGTAAACCAGCCGACAAAATTAACCAGACCATCGATAATATTGGCATCGGACCACCACATCATACGGGTAAACGCCAGAAGCGGTTTGATAATTACCTTATCATAAATTTCATCGAAATAATATTTATTCAGCAAAAGTGTATAAAGCGGTTTGAATTTTTCCATCAAGACATCGGCCGAAATTTTCTTTTTAAAATAAACCGTATAAGCGAGACCTATTCCACTGACCGCCACAATTGTTGAGACCAGCATGACAATATAGTTGGGTCCATGATGCTGCAGTTCGCCTGTATAAACAAACGATGAGAAACCGTGCGACAACCATGGCATTCCGACCCATCCGGCAAAAACAGATAAGAAAGCGAGAAACATCAGCGGCATAGTCATCGTTTTGGGCGATTCATGCGCGTGATCAAATCGTTCCTGATTACGCGGCTTACCGGTGAAAGTCAGGAAACAAAGACGGAACATATAAAAAGCGGTAATAAAGGCAATTAATAAAGTAAAGAACATAAAAACAGGATGTCCCAATGTCGCCGCGACAATTTCGTCTTTGGACCAGAAACCTGACAGTGGGAATATTCCGGCAATCGATAGCGATGCTATAAAGAAAGTCAGCGATGTAATTTTCATCTTTTTGGAAAGTCCGCCCATCTCCTGAATATCATTAGTATGGACAGCATGAATCACCGAACCGGCTCCAAGGAATAACAAGGCTTTAAAGAAAGCGTGGGTCATCAAATGGAAAGTTCCGGCAAAATATCCGACCGAATGTGAATGAGGGTCTTTGGCAACATCAAAACCATAGAGGCCGAGCGCCATTATCATATAACCAAGCTGACTGACTGTTGAGTAAGCCAGCACTCGTTTAATATCGTTTTGTACTAATGCAATCGATGCTGCCATAAACGAAGTGATCAGACCGATCACAGCAACGGTCATCGCCGCTTCGGCTGAGCCGACAAAAAGTGTCATTGATCGTGCCACCAGATAGACACCGGCCGCTACCATCGTGGCAGCATGAATCAGCGCCGAAACCGGAGTCGGACCTTCCATAGCATCGGGAAGCCAGACATGGAGCGGGAACTGGGCCGATTTACCGACCGCCCCACAGAATATAAATATCCCGATCATGGTTAAAACTCCGACAGGAACAGCACCATCGGCGACTTTTGTAAATACTTCCTGATAGTTTAAAGTTCCGGCATAAGTCGCCAGAAGCAAAATACCAATAATAAAACCGAGGTCGCCAATACGAGTTGTGATAAAAGCTTTTTTGCCGGCATCGGATGCTGAATCTTTTTCAAACCAGAAACCGATCAATAGATAACTTGTCAATCCGACCAATTCCCAGAAAATAAATATCATAAAGAAGTTGTTGGCAACAACCAGTCCAAGCATCGAGAAAGTGAACAGCGATAAATATGAGAAGTACCGGCTCCAGCGCGGGTCGCCGTGCATATAACCAAGCGAATAAATCTGAACGCAACCGGAAACGATAGTCACCACCAGTAGCATCACCGCCGTCAGCGGATCGATAAAAATACCTGTCTCCAGCGAAATCAGCGGATGCTCAATAAACGGCACCGATAACTCAAACGGTACACCATGACGGCCGATAACGGCAATCATAACAAAAATCGAATGAATAACGGCAACCAAAATAGCCGCAATGGAAATCGCCGACGATAATTTTTCTTTCCAGCGTGTTGCAAAAATAATAATCACAAACGCGAGGAGCGGATAAATCGGTATTAAATAAGCGTTTTCCAGCATCTTACCACTTCATTATATTTATATTGCCAATGTCAATCCCCTGCCAATTGCGATACAAAAGTAAAACAATCGCCAGACCAACTACCGCTTCAGCGGCAGCAATGACAATAACAAAAATTGCAAATATCTGCCCGACCAGATTATCGGGTCCGATAAATTTATTAAAAGTAACCAGATTTATATTGACGGCGTTAAACATCAACTCCAACGACATTAAAATACCGATCGCATTGCGTCGGGTCAGAACGCCAAAAATTCCAATAGCGAATAAAATTGCAGCCAGAGCAAGATATTGTAACATCAGATTTTCTCCCTTCTGGCCAGAACGATGGCGCCTATCATAGCTGCCAAAAGGACAATCGAGACAACTTCAAACGGCAAAACATAATCGGTCATCAGAAGTTTGCCGATGGTCAATGTATTGTTTTCGGGAAGAGGACTATCAACCACTTTCCAGACCGTGTATCCAAATGACCCCAGACTGGTGAGTAAAAATCCGGCGCAGACAAAAATTGCGACAGTGACATTGTCGTTGCTCTGCATAATTTTCTTATTAGCCAAACGCGACGTTAACATAATCGCGAATATCATAAGTATCGATACCGCTCCGACATAGATCAGGACTTGAACCGCGGCCAGAAATTCGGCTTCGAGTAAAATATATATCCCGGCAACACTAAAGAGACAGAGAACCAAAAACAAAGCGCAATGGAATATGTTTCTCAGCGAGACAACATAGATAGCTGAGACAATTATTATAAACGATAGCAGATAGAAAAACAGTTGTGATACTTCAACGCCAAACACTGTTACTTATCCCCTTCAGAATCTTTTTTTTCTTCCTGTCCAGTCCCGGTTTCATTTGGTTTCTCTTCAGGCTTTGTCTCTTCCTGCGGTTTGGGAGCCGCTTCAGGCATTGCCTGTTCAGGTGATGCCTGTTCTACTTTTGGCTCAGCAGGTTTTTCAGCTTTTTCTGCGTCAGGTTTTGCAGTCGGCTTTGGTTTGCGCTTTTTCTTTGGTTCATATGGCACATCACGGCCCATTTCCTGCAACTTATCGGTGTGCCAGATCAGATCTGTCTTGTCCCATGTGGCAAACTCATATTTCCCGGCCATTTTGATAGCGGCAAAATTGCACGCTTCTTCGCATAACCCGCAGAAACAGCAAAGCATGTTATCGACAATAAAATCTTTGAGATGTCGTTTTTTCTTTTCATCTTTTTCATAGACGATCTTAATCG
>DAOUVS010000349.1 GCA_030667525.1 Candidatus Zixiibacteriota bacterium
ATTTTTATCCAGCGGCAAAGTGATTCATTATGTTTGAATTCTTTTAAAATCAGATCATCGGTAATATGAATATCATTCGGGTCACCCGAAAGTGCCACCCAGCGGAACGGACCTTTCCCTTCGCAAAAGAGCGGGCGAACATAGGCCGGAACAAAACCGGGATAGGCAAAAGCATCCTTGTAACCACCTTTTTCAGCCTGTCCGCGAAGATTGTTGCCATAATCAACAACCTTGGAACCGGCACGCTGAAAACGAACCATTGCTTCGCAATGTTTGACCATCGATTCAAAAGACTGAGTAATATAATCACGAGGATTCTTTTTCCGTAATCTGATTGCTTCGGCGACATTTAAACTGATCGGGATATAACCATTCAGTTCATCATGAGCCGAGGTCTGATCTGTGACAATATCAGGGATAATGCCGCGCCGGAAAATCTCCGGAAACAGTTCGGCGCAATTACCGACCAGTCCGATTGATATCGGCACTTTGCTGGCTGTATGTTCCTTGATTAATTTTATCGCCTTATCAAGAGTTTTAACTTTTATATCACAGTAACCGGTTGTAACCCGCCGATTGATGCGGGTCTCATCGACTTCAATACAAATCATTGAAGCCCCTGCCATTGTGGCTGACAACGGCTGGGCGCCACCCATACCGCCCATACCGCCGGTTAATATCCAGCGGCCGGAAAGGTCGCCGCCAAAATGCTGCCGGCCCATCTCCGCAAAAGTCTCATAGGTCCCCTGCAGGATTCCCTGTGAACCAATATAGATCCAACTTCCGGCTGTCATCTGACCGAACATAATCAGACCCAGCTTGTCTAACTGACGGAATTTTTCCCAGGTTGCCCATTTCGGGACCAGATTACTGTTGGCGATTAACACCCGGGGGGCATATTCATGAGTCTGGAAAATTCCAACCGGCTTACCGGATTGGACCAGTAAGGTCTCGTCATTTTCGAGTGATTTTAATGATTTGCAGATAGACGCATAACAATCCCAGTTGCGAGCCGCTTTGCCTGAACCGCCATAAACTATTAGTTCTTTGGCATTTTCGGCAACTTCCTCGTCGAGATTATTATTTATCATCCTGAAGGCAGCTTCCTGATGCCAGCCTTTACAGGTCAATTTTGTTCCATGGGCCGCTTTAACCGGCTTGTATTTCATATTCCTGAGCCTCCATAAAAGTTTTTCAATATATCGATAAGCTTGGAATAATGCAAATGGAAAGTTTGAGGGGTGATAAATTGATTATTGCCTTGACATATAGAACCTTGATATGTAATTTTAAATATATTCGCTTAATAAGTTCTAGGAGATACCATGCGGTTTATTAAATATGTTATCATTTTAGTAATATGCGTTAGCGCTTCACTGTCTTTGGCTGGTGAAAAATCATATCTTAGGGTAAACTTTCGAAGCGATAGCAGCGCTGTGTATGAATTCCTGAAATATGATAATAAGACATTTCATTTTAAATTAAGAAAAGATAAGAAAAAATTTAATATAAAGTTGAATGAAATTGGCTCCATTCAATTCGACACAAATATTGTAATTCCCCCTTGCGAATTTGAACAAACTAATTCGGATAATATTAAATTAGTAGATGGCTCTGATACCAATCTTATTTTTAGAAAGATGGACAAAAAGAAGATTACATATATTTCGACTATTAATGATGAACAGAACATTGATATCCCATTGGATTCCGTCACCATAATTTGCTTTAATCCTGAAATTTTAAATATTGAACGACTTGAATATGGCAAGGGCCTGAATCTTCTTAGCGAAGCGGATGAATTACAAATGGCTCTCACCTTTGCAGAGGAGATTGAAAATAGCAGTAATATGCTTGATGAC
>DAOUVS010000203.1 GCA_030667525.1 Candidatus Zixiibacteriota bacterium
CATTGAATGGGTCGATGGAAATATTGGCTCCCGCCTGACGATGAAATATCCCTGTGTCTATCTTATGGGCGAACATGCCAAAGGGGAGATATTGTCTATTGCTTTTGCCGGCCCTGGACAGCATCAGGATGCCGGAGCCAAGGTGATTCATTTTGCTCCCAATACCAGTTCCAGGATCACCTCCAAATCGATTTCCAAAGCAGGTGGGCAAGCTTCGTATCGCGGATTGGTGAAAGTTCATGCTTCGGCGAAAAACAGTAAGTCATCGATTGAATGCGATGCACTATTAATCGACGAAAAATCACGTTCGGATACTTACCCAACGATGGAGATTGATGCCGCCGATGTTAAAATCGAACATGAAGCACGGGTCAGCAAAGTTGCCGAAGAACAACTTTTTTATTTGATGAGCCGCGGGCTTAGCGAAGATGAGGCGCGGTTATTGATCGTTAACGGCTTTATTGAACCGTTCACCAAAGAGCTTCCGATGGAATATGCGGTCGAGTTGAATCGTCTTATTGAGTTAGAGATGGAAGGATCGGTCGGATAATAATATTTGATCAGACATTGGAGTTATAATGAATACAGTAACAATTAGAAAAAATAGTACAGGTTTCAGGAATCAAAATCGTTTTGAGCCGGAGTGGCTTTATAATATCAGAAAAGAAAGTTGGAATTATTTTAATGAGTTGGATTTGCCGCATCGTTCCAATCACCTCTGGCGGTACACTAACGCTCAAGACCTCTTGCCAAATAATCCTGAAGAGCTTATAAAAATAGTCCCGTCTCTTCCTGATCAAAGCGAAAATGATTCGTCTTTTAGCGATAAAGATTTCTCCGGCTATGGTTATAATCGTCCCGATTTTATGACCTTTGCCAAACTATCGCATGATCTTGAAAAAGCAGGAGTTGTTTTTAAGGATCTGCTTACTGCCTCACGGGAAAATGAAGATATCGTAGAAAAATATCTGGGTCAATTAGTTGGGTACGGTTTCGGAAAATTTGAGGCGATGAACCTTGCTTTATGGAACACCGGTTTGTTTTTGTATATCCCTGATAATGTTGAAATAGAAAAGCCGATTCGTCTGCAGAGACATCCGTCGGGGCCAAATACTTTCCACCGTTTATTGGTGGTTGTTGGCAATAACTCAAAACTGACCCTGATTGATGATTATTCTGGCGAGTGTCGCAAGGAAGAAGCACAGACAAACAGTGCCGTGGAAATATTTACCGGTGATGCATCGAATGTCAAATATTTCAATACCCAGCGGTTATCCAACAGTTGTGTCTCTTATATAACCCAGAGGGCACAGATCAGCAGAGACGCAAAATTTGTCTCAGTCTTTGCAGGGATTGGAAGCAAAATATCTAAATTCAACACCGGGACTATTCTTAATGGAGAGGGTGCAGAAAGTAGATTGTATGGAATAGTTTTTGGCAACGAAAACCAGCAATTTGATTATCATACAATGCATCACCATAAGGCATCAAACAGCTTTTCTGATATTGACTTTAAAGTGGTTCTCAAAGATGAAGCGAATTCGGCTACCACCGGATTGATCAGGGTCGAGGAAGATGCGCTAAATTGTCAGGCGTATCAGGTGAATCGCAATTTATTACTAAACGAAGGACCAAAGGCAGAATCAATTCCTGAATTGGAAATACTTTGTGATCAGGTCCAGTGCAGTCATGGTGCAACAGTTGGCCCGATCGATCAGGAGATGTTGTTTTATCTGATGAGTCGCGGAGTAGATTATAAAGAAGCGATGAATATTATCACATTCGGCTATCTGGAACCGACTATTGCAAAATTTCCAGCAGAATTGGGGGAATTAACACGGGGGCTTTTAGCTACAAAAATGAAAGGGTAAGATGTGGAGGCACAATATCAAAAACTATGTAATCGAAGTGACATCGAGGATAATCAAACGATCGTGGTTGAGATAGATGAGAAAAATATTCTGGTCACCAAAATTAATGGTGAATTCTATGCGGTTGAGAATAACTGCACGCATGAAAATCTACCGCTTAATGGGGGAGAGGTACACAATGGGCAGATTCAGTGTCCTCATCATGGGGCCCGGTTTGATATTAAAACCGGGAAGGCAACTCAGTTTCCGGCCGTAATGGAGCTGAAGACTTATAAAGTGAAAATCGAAAATGACAATGTTATGGCGGCGATATAAAATCGGAGTAATTAATGAAAGTAATAGACCAAAATAAATCACATTTGAAAAGTGAAAATTCTTTGCTTTCTGTGGATAATATTAGAAAAGATTTTCCAATTTTAGACAGAATGATAAATGGACACAAATTGGTTTATCTTGATAATGCTGCCACTACTCAAAAACCGCAAACTGTGATAGATGCGATAACTTCATATTATGCCGGTTTTAATGCCAATGTTCATCGCGGTTTACATACTCTTGCCGAAGAAGCAACCTCGGCGATGGAAAAAACCCGCGATAAAACTGCCGCCTTTATTGGTGGTGTCAAAAGGGAAGAGATTGTTTTTACCCGCAATGCAACCGAATCGATTAATTTGGTGGTTTCGTCATGGGGCAAAAAAAATATCAAACAGGGTGATAGAATCGTTATTACCCAAATGGAACATCATGCCAATCTGGTTCCCTGGATCATGCTGGCCAAAGAAACCGGTGCTGAGCTGGAATATATCCCGATAGATCAGAATGGCTATTTGAACCTGTCGAATATCAACAATATTATCACTCCAAAGACAAAAATTGTCGCATTAACACATATGTCAAACGTGCTGGGGACAATTAATCCGGTCGCAGAGATTATTTCATTGGCCCATAAAAATAATGCACTTGTTTTGATAGATGGTGCACAGTCAGTGCCGCATATGCCAGTTGATGTCAAAACGCTTGATGCCGACTTTTATGTTTTCTCTGCTCATAAGATGCTTGGGCCGACCGGGGTCGGGGTTTTATATGCCAGAGAAGAGATTCTCAACGAAATGGAACCGGTGATTTTCGGTGGTGAGATGATCAACGAAGTTCGTTTTGATTTTGCCGATTGGGCAGAACTGCCAATGAAATTTGAAGCAGGCACACCAAATATCGCCGATCTGGTTGCTTTTGCTCCTGCGCTCGATTATCTCAATAAAATCGGGATGGACAAAATCAGACAACATGAAATCGAGATCACTACTTATGGCCTCGAAGAGCTAAGAAAGCTAGACTTTATTAAGATATTCGGACCTGATAATGTTTTGGATCGAGGCGGCGTGATCTCATTTGTTGATGATAAAATTCACTCGCATGATCTTTCCCAGTATCTTGATTCCAAAGGAGTAGCTGTCAGGGCCGGACATCACTGTGCCCAACCGTTAGTCAAACTGCTGGGGGTGACCTCAACCTCCCGGGCCAGTTTTTATATCTACAATACAAATGATGAGGTGGATCAACTTGTCGAGGCCCTAAAAGCGGCCAGGAGGTACTTTGTAAATGGCTGAACAACTTGATGAGATGTACCGCGATATTATAATGGAGCATTACCGATTCCCGCGCGGGCATGATAAAATATTAAATCCGGATATAACCAAGGAGGGGCGTAACCCGGCCTGCGGCGATGAAATTGAGATCCGGGTAAAAATGGATAAAGATAAAATAGAAACGGTTTCGGTTGATTGCGCAGGATGCGCTATCTCAACCGCTTCGGGATCGATGCTGGCTGAAATCTGTGAAGGGAAAACAATTGCCGAGGTAAAAAAGATTGCCGGGATAGTCAAGGCACTTCTAAAAGGAGAAAAGTTTGATAAAAGCTACGATATCGGTGATATCGAAGCTCTGCAGGGTGTCAATAAATTTCCGGTCAGAGTAAAGTGCGCTTTGCTGTCATGGACAACTCTGGTCGATGCTATTGATGCTAAACAAACTGGTAGACAATTAACCGCCTCAACTACTGAGGGGTGAGGG
This sequence comes from Candidatus Zixiibacteriota bacterium, assembly GCA_030667525.1. GTDB lineage: Bacteria > Zixibacteria > MSB-5A5 > GN15 > PGXB01 > JAAERC01. The sequence continues at coordinate 3,942 of DAOUVS010000203.1, forward strand.
TAAAATGAAACTAACCAAAGAAAAAATAATCGAAGCTATCAAATCAGTCGAAGACCCTGATTTGGGGATGAGTCTGGTTGAAATGGGCTTGATATATGATGTGGTTATTGATAATGACAATAATGTTAATATTCAGATGACGCTATCGTCGCCATCATGCCCGGTTGGACCGCAATTAATGACCGACGTTGAAGTAGAAGCCCGTACTTTGAAAGAAGTAAATAAAATTAAGATTGATCTGGTATGGGATCCGCCTTGGGCCCCGGAAACAATGGCGACCGATTCTGTCAAAGATGCGCTCGGAATTTGGTAATGAAATTATTCGCTGCCTTTAATTATACTTATAGCGTTTATTGATTTATTTTAGTCATTGGGTTATCTTATAACTAACTAATTTAAGCTGGGTGGACTATTGCAGGAAGTTATTTCAAAACAATTGAGCTATATTAATCTTGGCCGAATAAAATACGATCAGGCCTGGGATATTCAAAAAAAACTTGTTAAACTTCGTTATCAATCAGATATCTCTGATTGCCTGATTGTTTGTGAGCATGATCCGGTGATAACGATGGGGCGTGGTACAGATAGAAAAAATCTTCTTGAATCAAAAGAATCTTTACAGAAAAAAGGAATTGATTTGTTTGAGATTGAACGGGGCGGCGATATTACTTTTCATGGCCCTGGTCAGATTATTCTGTATCCAATTATTGATCTTCGCGACAGAGAAAAAGATACACACAAATATTTACGAGACCTTGAAACTGTGGCGATAACTGCGCTTGGTGAATTGGGCCTAAAGGCAAGTATCAAAAAAGGGTTAACTGGAATCTGGGTGGACGACCAAAAGATTGGTGCCATCGGTGTGGCAGTATCGAAGTGGGTCACCTATCACGGCTTGGCTTTGAATGTTAATACCGATCTTGATTATTTTAAATTAATTAATCCGTGCGGTATCACCGAATATCCGGTCGGTTCGATAAGTACGCTTTTACAAAAGCCGGTTAGTATGATTGATATTGGTGAGCTATTGACTAATAGTTTTATTAATTATTTCGGGTATGACGAATTGATAACTCGAAAAATAGAACAGTTTGAATTATAAATCAGCGTTAGATTCCCATATACAATTGAAATGCTATCCCTGATAATATCGCAAATAAAACCCAAATAATTATGTAAAGCAGAGTTGGGCGTTTGCCGATTATTTTTTGAGCCATAATCATGGTCGGGATACAGGTTCCTACTGCACCTAATAAAAAGGCAAATGATGGGCCCGGGCCGAGGCCGAGTTTAAGCAGGGCCAGAGTTATTGGGATCTCTTCACCTTCGCAGACATAAAAAGGAATGCCAAACAGGACCGCCGAGGCATAGGCAAAGATTCCAGAGGTTCCGATATATCTTGGAATTAAACTCTCCGGTACCAGAGTCATCAATATACTGGCTATTGCCATTCCTAATAGAAAATATTTGCCAAGGTTTTTTATAATATTCAGAAGTGCCTGCCAGAATCCGGGGTTTGCTGATGGAGCACAGCTGCAATTATTTTCTGTTTCGCAGCAGTTCTTTTCAACAGGTATCAAAACAGGTGCGCTTGCAAATCCCTTAACATTATTA
>DAOUVS010000236.1 GCA_030667525.1 Candidatus Zixiibacteriota bacterium
AAAAGAATAAAATTGAATATTCTTTTTTGCCTTCGACTCCGGTGAAAAGAACTTCGCTTCCGACCCAGTTGACTGAACCGACTTCAATATTGTTGTTTGTTGGCGAATCGCTGTTACTGCATCCGCAAAATAGTAATCCAAGAAGAATTATTGTCAAATACCGAATATGAATTTTCATACTTATATATACTGCCTATATTGTAAAATCTGAACTTAAAACATCAGGCCGGCGCGAAGAATCGGAGCCGGAGAGCTGTAGATTTTTGATTTGTTTTCCATCCCGCCAACCGCCCAGAAGAAGCCGCCTTCGATAAGAAATGAAACCGGTTTATCAACATTGCTGATAATATCGACCGCCGCCTTTATTGTAAAATGCCCCGATTTATCAACAAATGTTACTTCTGATTTAAGCGCCAATCCAACCGTTAGCGATGGCCGAATCGAAAGATCGGCATGTTTTAGTCGAAAATCTCTTTTAACAACCAGGCCGAAATTAAGCATCGATACTGTTTCATCGGTTTCCTTTGTATGAATCCGGTAAAGATCAATCGCAAGTCCGGTGTAATATTTATTTTTTCTGAGCCGGTCAATATGAATCCCAAAACTGAAACTTGATTTTAGATCATACTGTTTTCCATCGATCGATAAATATGTCGGCCCCCAGATGCCGGCTCTGATACTGGTGATATCTTTCGCTTTTGCCGGTTTATCATCCGAACAAAACCCGTATGTAGATAACATCAATAATAAAATAACTATCAAATAGATAATAGCCGTTGTTTGTGAGGGATAAATGAAAGAGTGCTTCGACTGCATGGTTCTATAAAACAGAATAATACTGATTTGTCAATAGATATTGAATATTATGGAGTTTTATTATCAGTTTCAGTTATGCCTGACTGCCTCAGAACAAAATATATTCCAAAAAGAATCAGCGTGCCTCCAATTATTGTAAACCAACCCGGTATCTGGTCGAAGAAAAATATCGCCAGAATTGTTGCTCCAATCGGTTCGCCCAGAATCACAGTCGCCACCCGATAAGCAGGAATATATTTGAGAAGCCAGTTGTAAAGCGAATGACCGACCACTGTCGGAACCAATGCGAGCAGTAAAAAGAAAATCCAGGTTTTTGTCGGATAATCGGTGATATTTTCATTATAGAAAAGTGAAATTGCTAATAGAAGTATCGCCGCAATTGAATAGACGATAGAAATATATTCAAGATTATCAATATCGGCTCGAAGTTTTCTTCCTATTAATAAATATATCCCGGCAAAAACGGCACCGGCCAGAGCTAACATATCGCCCAGAAGGTGTTCCGGTTCCAGGCTTATATCTCCACCGGTAATAATTATCATTCCGGCCAGAGCGATTAGAATTCCGAATATTGATTTTCTCGCGATTGTCTCTTTTAGCAGAATAGTTTCCATTATCATCAGGAAAACCGGTTGGGTGGCAACAAGGATCACTGAGTTGGAAATAGTTGTATAGAAAAGCGAGGTTATCCAGGTGGCAAAATGAAGCCCAAGCGCCAGACCTGAGAAAAGAAGAAGAACTAATTGCTGTTTGGTTAGTCTTGGGATGATTTTAATAAGTTTTGGAAGAGCAGGAATAACCAGAATAACCGATGCCAGCGCCATCCGGTAAAACGCCGTCGGTAATGCATCGGCACCGGATAGTTTGACCAAAATTGATGCCCACGAAACCGCAAAAGTGGCGACTATTAGAGTAAAGATCAGATTTCTTTGGCTTGCCATAATATTATCAATATACTATAATCTTTTTTCGTAACTAAAGGAAATTGTGACGATGATAAATATTCTGCTGCTTCTGTCGGTTATATTTTGGGGGTTGTCGTTTATAGGAACCAAAATGGCTCTGGAATATCTGACCCCGAGTGAGATTATTACAGTGCGGTTTTTATTAGGGTTGTTGGTTTTATTATTTGTTAAAAGGATTCGCAAAACCAAATTTAATTTCAAACGATCCGATTTGACTTTGATTATTATCGTTTCACTACTTTTGGGATTTCATGTAATATTACAGGCGTTTGGTCTGATTTATACCAGTGCCACCAACACTGCATGGTTGATTGCCACGGTTCCGGTGTTTATTGCAATAGCCTCACGAATTGTTTTGAAAGAAAATCTTGACGGTCGGAAGATGCTTGGAATATTTATTGCCACTTTTGGAGTGATGCTTCTTATTTCCAAAGGGAACCTCGATAATATGGGCTGGCTTCAATCGGTCGGCGACTGGATCATTCTATTTACCTGTATTACCTGGACCGTTTATACAATTATCACTCGAAAACTGACGCAGGTATATAATCCTTTGTCGGTAATAGTTGCTATTTTAGTTATTCCGGCGGTCGGTTTAACTCTTTATACAATGTTTACTACTCCATTATCTAAATTTGTGAATCTTCCATATTGTATTGTACTTATCCTTTTAGGGCTGGGTGTGATCTGTGCCGGACTGGCGCAATGGATCTGGCTGGAAGGTATCACACGAAAAGGTGCTATTAAGGCGGGTGTCTATATTTATTTTGAACCAGTGGTAACTACTTTGGCGGCGATGCCAATACTTGGCGAAACTCTTAATATTGCCGGGTTTGTTGGTGCCGGGTTGATTCTTGGCGGGGTTTATCTGGTTGAAAAACGGAACAATAGGAAGATAAAAGCAAGCGTGTGACAAATTTTGTCATAATTTAAGTAAAATTTCATACTGTTTATTATTGAAAGAATTCAGATCAAGTTATATATTGCCGATAATTGATAAAACGTATGGAAAAGGGGAAAGGTGGAGCTTAAAGTAATTCCATTGGATGCAGATCACGAAGATGATTTCTATAAAATCCATTGTGAGGAGAATAAAGCCGGGTGGTGCCAGTGTGTTGCCTGGTGGACATCTTCATGGGAAGCCTGGAGTCTTCGTACCGCCGAGGAAAATAAAAACCGCCGAAAAGAACTTTTCAGAGCCGGTCAGTATGATGGCTATATTTTGTATGTCGATAACCAGCCTGCCGGATGGAGCCAGGTCGGTCCGCGTGACCGTTTGGTCAATTTGTGCGATCAGTACAAATTTGATCCCGACCGCTACGCCTGGGCAATTACCTGTTTTCTTCTTCTCCCGCAGTACCGTGAGATCGGGCTGGCCCATTATTTCCTAAAAGAGATACTAAAAGATTTACGGAACAAAGGGATTATGTTTGTCCAGGGATTCCCGCGGCGGGGACATAAACTTTCGGCTGATAATATCTGGACCGGTCCCGAATCTGTTTTTCAAAAAGCCGGATTCAAGATTGAACGCGACGATCCGTTGTACCCTATCTATGGTCTGCAACTAACCGATGAGTTTGACGAAGATAAAAATTCCTTGTAAGTTGTACTGTTTCATATTTGTCCAATCAGCTTGGTTCGTTTTATCATTTTATGGTTTTCAATATTAATCTACCCACCCAATGGGTGGGATACAAATTTGGACCAATCTGCTTATCACCTCGACCGATCCGGTGGCGGTCGATGCTATCGCCTCGGAGATCATCGGTCTGAAATCTGATCGGGCTCCGATTACCAAAGCAGCCGCCGAAGCGGGGTCGAACGATTCAACGGGGTGAGCATGACCCGGCGGTGTCACGCCAGAAGGAGAAGCAAAAGTCGGAGGCTTTAGGAAAAGTTATTTAATTAAATATCTTTGAAACATTTAGTTAATTGGAAACTAATTCTACGATGTTGAAACCGATGGTTGTGTCAATTTGAAGAAATGGCTTCATTGTTCCATCGCAAAAAATGGCTATTTGAGGCCTATAAACTTAGGCTGGGGTGGCCTATAGCTTGCTATGGGTTAATCGGCGTCAACAAAAATGAGCGTGATATGTAAAAAATTTATATGAAATTTGACCGATACCGATATATTGAATTTATGAAAATTATTTCGGTTGACAGCAACTCGCCTCTTTTCGGCAAAGTTCGCAAGGGATTTCGACTCCTACAAATCAATGGCGAACCGGTAGATGATAATCTTGATTGTCGTTTCAAAATTGCCGAAGATTTCGTCAGGCTCGAATTTATTGATACCGACAATAAATCTGTTGAGTATGAAGTAGAAAACGATTTGTATGGTGATCTCGGATTGGAGTTTGAATCGGACAAGATTAAAATCTGCAAAAACAAATGTATCTTTTGTTTTGTCCACCAGCAGCCAAAAGGGATGAGGCGGGCGCTTTATGTTCGCGATGATGATTTCAGGTTCTCTTTCACCGATGGCAATTTTATTACTTTTTCCAATATAACCGAAGATGAATTAAAACGGATTGTCGATCAGCGATTATCACCGATGTATGTTTCGGTGCATACCACTGATGATATCCTTCGTCAGGAGATGTTTGGTAATAAAAAACTGTCACCAATTATGCCGCAGTTAAAATATCTGGCCGATAATGGGATAACAATTCATACCCAGGTCGTGCTTTGTCCCGGTATTAATGATGGCGATTATCTGATTAAAACGATTAATGATTTAGCTGAGTTGTATCCTCAGGTGGCGAGTTTGGGCGTGGTTCCG
>DAOUVS010000010.1 GCA_030667525.1 Candidatus Zixiibacteriota bacterium
GCCACATGATAATTGGTGACCACATATCCATCCGCATGAAATATTACTCCGGAACCGACCACCGATTGTTTGACCATCTTACCGGTTCGAAAATCAGTCACAACCGGCTGAATTTGAACCAATGCCGGCATCACTTTATTGCGGGCTTCAAAAATCTTTTTTTGAAACGGCGGAACATCGTTCCCCAAAATAATTGTAGAGTTAAATATTAAAACAAAAACAAATAGAACTAATAAGGCTTTTCTCATCTGTTACCTCAGGCTATATAATTTTTGTCCTCGTTGCATATTCTTTCGACGAATATAGCGGAAGAATATGATATTTTATTTTTATCATCAAGTTTTTTAACAGTTTATCGGACAAAAAGTTCAGGATTAAAACCCAATATAAATATATAAATTACAGTTGGGGAAATCATTGTAACATAACATGTCTCAAGTTAACAAGGTCTTAAACAGACTATCATTGGAAGCCATCAGACCGGGAATCGCTTGACAGTTTAGGATTTTCTCATATATTTAAATTAGTACTTTTCATTAGAATGTATGCTTCAAATGTGGGGAATGAGGAAAATATGATTTATCCGAAAATTTCTTTATTATTTCTGATTATTCTGAGTATTGCCGCTTTTGCTTCCGAATCGTTTTCATCAACAATTCATGTTCCAGCCGACCGGCCGACCATACAAGAGGGTATAAATTTTGCCAATGATTTTGACACGGTTTTAGTAGCCCCCGGAACATATAATGAGAAAATCGATTTTATTGGTAAAACAATTTCTGTTATATCAGAGGGTGGCTCCGATGTTACCTTTCTTCGAGCGCCCGAAGAAGAAGTTATTTCAACTTTAATATCAATTAACAGCGATGAGGGCCCGGAGACGCTGCTTCGCGGGTTCACGGTAGAAATATTAAGTGTCTCGTATCATGAAGATATTATAATACTTAGAATTGGCCCCTTCAGCCTGCCAACTATTGAGTATAACGTTTTTAGAAATATTAATTTAACTTCTAATTTATCGGTCATAAAAGTGGAGTCGGCAGCTCTTATCAGATATAATCTTTTTTATGGCAATTTCGGTTCAAACGTCATCTGGTCGACCAAATGTGCTCGGATAATCAACAATACAATTAATGCCAACCAGGGTGGCATATATTCACTCAGTAATAAAACAATAGTGAAAAATAATATCGTCACAAATAGCTACAGCTATGGAATTCTTGGGTATTTTGCAGAAAATGATTACAATAATTGCTGGGGCAACGGCTCCGACAATACTCCCGGCCCAAACGGTATCTCAGAAGACCCCAAATTTGTTGATCCTAATTCAAAGGATTATAATCTTAAATCGTATTCGCCCTGCATTAACGCCGGTGATCCGGATCCGTTATTTTATGATCTTAACGGAACCAGAAATGATATCGGCGCATATTCGTATCAAACATTCGCACCTCCTTTTGCAAAGTACATCACTTTTGAAAATTCGACTCTTGATCATATTGTTTTTGATATGAACCCGGTAATATTATGGACCTACTATGATGATGATACTGTAACCAGTCAGGCTCAGTATCAAATTCAGGTCGGCACCGATGAGGATTGGACCTCGGCCGAGATGTGGGACAGCGGCCCGGTTGTTTCTTCCGAAATAAATGCTATTTACGATGGAATACTGCTTGATGAAAACATTAGTTACTTTCTGAGAATAAGAGTTCATAACGGCACCATCTGGGGTGATTGGACATACAGTTGGTTTCAATTTCACCCGCATCAAGTTATACATATACCTGCTGATTTTCCAACTATCCAGGAAGGCATAAATTATTCATATGGCGGTGATACAGTCCTGGTTGACCCCGGAGTTTATGTTGAACAAATTGATTTTCTTGGCAAAAAGATCGTTGTGGAATCTACTCAGGGACCGGAAATCACAACAATTCGAGCACCTTTTAATGGGCAGAAAATTGTCCAGACTGCAAAAAGCAGCGATACAGCGGCGATAACTGCTGACTATCCGAGTCGAGCAAATTTATCAATTGTTGTTACCCTTAATACCGAAGAGCAAAAGGGTGCCGAGATTTCAGGTTTTACAATTACCGGCGGCAAATATACCGGAATATACTGTAACGGCACTTCACCTATAATTACCAACAATATTATTACCGGTAACTCCAGTGTCTTTGAAAACGTAGGCGGTGCCATAGATCTAGATAATACTCGCGGCGCACTTATAAAAGGCAATATAATTTATGACAACAATGCCAAAACTTATGGAGCCGCCATTCATATGGAGTATTGTGAAGCAGACACTATTTGTTATAATCTCGCTTATAACAATTATGGTTATGGAGAAATTAGATGCTTGAGCACCAATAATGCCATCATCTATAATAATACCCTCCTCCCAAAAACTTATAGTGGTATCTTTAAACAGGGTAGCGGTAATGTTTATGCTTACAATAACATTATAGCCTGGTCGCCGGTTTTTGGTGTTCACTCAGCCGGTGGATGGGTCATTTCCTCATACAATTGCATGTGGCAAAACTACCATGGCGATTACGAAGGTTCACCTCCGGGAGATGGCGATGTTTATGCCGATCCTCTTTTTACCAACCCGGTAAATCGTAATTATTATCTTATGCCAATATCTCCCTGTATTAATAACGGTGATCCAAACCCGTTTTTCAATGATCCCGATGGCACCAGAAATGACATCGGCGCTTTAACAACCGGATGTGATCCTGGTATAGACACCGACAGTGATGGAGTCCCCGACGGTTGTGATAACTGTCCCAAAGTGACCAATGCCAATCAGTCAGATAGCGATAATGACGCCGCCGGAGATGCCTGCGATAACTGTTTGCTCGTTTCAAATACAATGCAGCGGGACACTGACAATGACGGTTATGGCGACGACTGCGATAATTGCCCTGATGATTCCAATTCAGGTCAGGATGATGCCGATAGCGATTCTGTTGGTGATATTTGCGATAACTGCTCCAATGATGCCAATGAAGACCAGCTTGATACAGATGAAGACACAATTGGCGATGTCTGTGATAATTGCCCGGAAGATTATAATCTTGATCAATTGGATACAGATGGTGATAATATCGGTGATGTGTGTGACTGGATATGTGGCGACGTTGACGGTGTGGAAGCTATAAATATTCTCGATATTGTTTATATTATAAATTATAAATATAGAAGCGGCCCGGAACCGGACCCGATGGAATCAGCCGATGTCGATGGTATCCCCCCGGTTAATATTCTTGATATTGTCTATTTAATAAATTTCAAATACAAATCCGGCCCCGCACCAGATTGCCTTTGATTCCAAAAAGTATTAAGTTTAAGTTTACAAACTGGGATTGAATTTGTGCCCGACCCCAAAATGCCGGATGGTCAATTTAATTTACTATCCCCTATTTATTATTCTTCGGCTGGTTGAACGGCCTGGACAACCGGTTTGCGGAAGCGGACCATTGCGTTGTGGACCGTTATATATACAACCGGGATCAGGATCAGGGTAATGAAAGCTGAGACAGAAAGGCCGCCAATCACTGAGCGTGCCAGAGCCGCCTGAATCTCGCCGCCGGAACCGGCGCCGAACGCCAGGGGCAGCATCCCGCATATGGTCGTTGAGGTAGTCATAAGAATCGGTCGTAGTCGTAGCCGTCCTGATTGTAGCACTGCGTCCCGTATAGAGAGGCCTTGTTCACGACGCATCAGATTAATGTAGTCAACCAGTACAATGGCATTGTTGACCACAATCCCGATAAGCATGACGATACCCATCAGACTCTGGACGTTGAGGGTCGTGCCGGTCAAAAGCAGGGTCGGCACCACGCCAACAAACGCCAACGGCACGGTGACCATAACAATGAGTGGATCGAGAAATCGTTCAAACTGGGCCGCCATGACCATGTAGATAAGGGCCACCGCCATAAGAACTGATAGTAAAAAATCGCGCTGTGCTTTCTGTTGTTCTTCGTATTCGCCGCTGAATACAAGGGAAAAACCGGCCGGCATGGCGTAATCCCGTAATCTGGTTTGCAGATACTCAATCACATCGCCGAGGGCGGCGCCGCTTTCGAGGTTGGCCGAAATGTAAGTAACACGCTGACCGTTAATTCGTTCAATTGCCGTTGGACTGCGACGGCGTTCAGTTTTTACTACTGCCGAAATTGGCAGGGTCCCGCCATCACCTGTCCTGATTGAAACGTTACTTAGGTCGAGTGTACTTAGGCGGTCTTTGGGCTGGAGTCGCACCGTGATAGGAAATTCCTCTCCTCCTTCGCGGTAAACTCCGGCACGGCTGCCGCCAATGTTGGTCTGAATCACTTCAGCGACATCACGAACCGAGAGACCAAGATCGGCTATTTTTTCGCGGTCAACGATAAGATTTTGCTCCGGCCGTCCTTCACGGCGACTCACTCGGACATCGGCCACTTCCGGCGCCCGTTCCATGATTTGTTTAAGATCATTGGCAATACGATCGGCAATTGCGATATCGTAACCGCGCAATTCGACCTCAAGTGCCTCGCCTCCACCCGAACCAAATAACCGTCGCAACATCCAGAGACCGGATTGGGCCGAGACACGAATGTCTGCGCCCGGTATCTTTCCTGCAACCGCCTGGCGAATATTATCGGCGAGGACAAAACTGTTTATGGTGCGTTCGTCTGCCCCCTTGAGAGCGATTTCCACTTCGGCGTCACCACCGCGGATTTCGGTAGTCAGATGGAGAACTTGATCCATGAGGGTGACCGTTCGAACGATTCGGTCCAGTTCCTGGAGGTATTCGTTCACGACCGCGATATTCATTCCCTGCGCCATCTGCAGGTCCACGTCGATCTCGTCGGCATCGGTCTGAGGGGCGAGTTCGATCGGAATAAGCGGCCAGAGGAAAAATGTAATTACCAACAAAACTCCGGTTGCGGCGAAAACAATTTTCTTATGGTTAACTGCCGTCTCCAGATGGCGTGAGTACGTATTTTCAATACGAATGAACCAGCGACCGAATCGCGAATTCTCATTTTTAGTCGTTTTCTCACCAGCTTTGACTTTTAGAAAGCGGCTGGCCAACATCGGTACCAAAGTTAATGCTACCAATAACGAGCAGAGCAGAGCGAAAACGACCACAAGCGCAAGTTCCCGAAAAAGCATACCGGAGATGGTCTGCATAAAGACTACGGGAAGGAAAATTACCATCGTGGTCAGAGTGGATGCGACAATGGCACCACTTACCTGCTTGGTTCCGGTTAGCGCGCTTTCCTCGAGTGAGTAACGATTTTCGCGCATGCGAATAATATTTTCAAGCACAACAATCGAGTTATCAACTATCAGCCCAATACCAAGTGCAAGCCCTCCGAAGCTCATCTGATTGAGCGTCAGGCCGTTGAAAAAGAGTAGTCCAAAAGCGGCAATGATTGAGATGGGAATGGAGAGGGCGATAATAAAAGTGGTCGAGCCGTTGCGCAGAAATACATAAAGAACAAAGATAGCGAGAAGACCGCCAAAAAGAGCCGATTTCTGCACATTGTTGATAGAATTTTGAATAAACTGGCTCTGGTCAATGACCATCAGCAGTTCAATATCTTCGCGCTCGCGGCTGATCTGCTCCATAACCTTCCGGGCTTCAGCGGCAACGGCAACAGTATTTGCCCCAGACTGCTTCCGAACCCCCAGTCGGATCATCGGCTTGCCATCTATTTGAACTACTCGGTTGATATCTTCGAAGCCGTCCACAACCTCGGCGACATCGCGAACACGGATTGGTCTGCCGTCGACCATAGTGATGATGGTGCTTGCTATCTCATCAAGCGATCGGAACTCGCCGCGGGTACGCACATAAATATCGCTTATCCCCTCGCGCATATCGCCGCCGGGAAGCGTCAGATTCCCCCGTTGCAATGCCTGGCGGACATCGTCCGCGGAAAGAAGGCAGGAAGCAAGGCGGTCACGTTTGAGGCGAACCTGTATCTCACGATAAACACCGCCCCATACATCCACCGATCCAACCCCCGGGATTTGCTCGAATCGTTGGGCAACCTCCCGCTCGAGAATGCGGGTCAGTTCATCAAGGCTGCGGTTTGATTGGGCACCGAGAATAACGACCGGGAAATTGTCAGGGTCGAATTTCCGGACGCGGGGCGACTCAACTTCAGGCGGGAAATCATTGCGAATACGGTCGAGAGCCGCGCGGACATCGTTAGCAGCGGCATCGATATCGGTACCCTGCGCAAACTCGAGTGTTACCCGACTGCGTCCCTCTTGGGAATTGGATCGTACCTCTTCGATATTAGGGACGCTGGCGATGGCATTTTCGATGCGGTCGGTAATTATGGTTTCGATCTCCTCTGGACCGTCATTGGGATAGGAGGTCGAAATACTTAGCCTGGGGTATTCTATCTGCGGAAGAAGATCAACCGGAAGAAAGTGGAAGCCCATGACACCCAAAACGATAATAATCAGGAACACCATGGAGGTGGCGATGGGGCGATGGACTGCGAGGCGAGTGATATTCATTGCTTCTTAACCACTTATTAGACCGGGCAGAGTAATCTGCCGCTCAAGTTGGCGGTTTGCCGTCCGCATTTTCCTGCTGACGTTTCATAAACTCTTCGAGCAAATCCTCACGCTGGAGGTGCTGAAGGTGTTCGACCCATTTCCAATCCACTTTTCGAACCTTGGCCTCGCCCGGCTTGCCGCCGAGGAGATTTTGTCCGAGAGTGATGATCCACTTGCCCGGTTTCACACCGGTGATTCCGGCGGTAGTTCGCCCTCTGGCGATTACATCGACAGGAACAAATTCAAACGCCGCGGGGGCAGTAAGGGCGATCGGCTCATCTCCCTTATACATCTCGACCGCTTCCCCCGGAAGGGAGTCGTCGGTTACATAGATGCCGGTAACCCCGGTGGCTGGGTTTTCATACAGGGCGCTAAGTGGCACGAGTGTGGCTTGTTCACTTTCGCCATAATAGACGTCAACGGTGACGAACATGCCGGGTTTGATTTGATGGTCATGATTTGGCAGATCGATTTCGGCATCGGTACTGTGGGTTACTGGATGCAGGAATGGGGAGATTCGCGATAGTTTCGCGGCAACCGACCCAAATGGAAAATTGGCAGTCATAATTTCAGTTCGCTGGCCGGTTTCAATATAATTGAGCATATGATCAGTTAAGACGATTCCAACCCGCACCGTGTCAAGTTGGCCAAGGGTGAACAAACGGGTGTTGCTGCTGATAAACATACCGATTTCGGCGTTGCGACCACCGACCGTTCCATCAACCGGAGCGCGGATTATGGTCCTGGCAAGGGCTTCTTTATTTTCGTCGATTGTGGCTTGCGCTTGTTCCAGCCGGGCTTTGAACAAAACAACATCGGCTTTAGCAGAAGCCGCATCGCTCTGAACAGCCTCAAGTTCGGCGTCGCTGGCCAACTGTTTCTCGACTAAAGTTTCGGTGCGTTTGAGTTCAGACTGAAGCTTGCGCAGTCGGGCCTCGGCCTGGCTGACTTGGGCGACAGCGATCTGATAGCCGGCTCGCGCCTGTTTAAGACGCTCGCTAAATTCGGTGTCGCGGAGTTGAATCAGGGGCTGTTCCTTAGTAACGACGTCGCCATCATTGACATAGACTTGCATGATAGCCGCACTGATTTCAGCGTAAATTTCAATTTGGTTTTTTGCTCGGGTCACTCCGCTCAACCGTTCGGTTAGCGGCAGCGAACCAACATCGGCCTGAACCGCTTCAACCGCGAGAACGAGTTTGTTGCCGCCGTTCCCCCCCAGCGCCACCGGAACTGCTGTCGCATTGAGACAGCAATAATCCTGCAATAACGGAACTGATTAGAAATAAGCCTACTCGCATGTTCGCCACAGATTCTCTATACTACTTTCCCTTTTCCGTCTTGCCGGAGTTTAAGTAATCTCATTTATTGGCCGACGTCATTATGTTATACAAACAACAGTATACAACTGACGACATTATTATGCAATTTTATTGTTGATCTCAATATAAAATATTTGAAAAAGCGGCCCCAATCTCGCTCTCAGCAAATTTAGCTTTCCTGGGGCGGTAATATTCGTTCGAGACGGAAGACATTTACGATCTTTGGATCGGGACAACAAAAGGTTCTTCCATTAGTCTGGCAAGATCAGATCCCCGTGATCCTGCCATTATTCGCCAAATAGATTTAATTTTGGCGGGATCGCAGGGATCTCGCCCTACATCAACTATTTAATACATTTAACACAAGCAGGTTGGACAGACATTCCTGTCTGTCCAATTCTTATAGGTCAACGCTCCCCGAGGGTTGACAATTTTCTGTCCAGTCAGCAATGTAGGGTGGGGGTCAGCGACATCTGTCCTTCAAGACAGTTTGCTATAATTCCAAATAAACACTCAATAATACCTTGACTTTATGAATATATATTTTACTTTTTAAAAAAATTCTTTTAAAAAGATGGAGGGAATCTTGAAAACCTATCATTTTATTCTAATCATTTTTATAACCACACTTTTGATTTCGTTTAGTTGCAGTAATGACTCCGTAAATTCAATTGATGAAGGAATGCCATCTGTTTACATTAGTAGCCCGGCAGATAGTTCATCAGTCGCGGATATGATCGAGATAACAGCAGTAGCCGATGATGACAAGGGTGTTGCCAAAGTATCATTTTATGTAGATGCAATTATGATAAAAATCGATGCCGCCCCGCCTTACACTGCCATATGGAATTGCTCGTATGAAGCACACGGCAGTAATCATACTATTTATGCGGTTGCTTTTGATACCGACGATAATAGCAATGGTTCTTCATCTATTCTGGTTACGATTGATACCAATATGGCCGTTCCGCAAAATCCAGTGCTATCCCCCGCCACCAACGTCACCGATTCAAGTGTTACATTGACCTGGAGCAAAAATAACGATGTCGATTTTGAACGGTACGTTATCTGGTATGATACCAGCAGCACTGAAAATCCGTCAGAGAATTATATGGAGATCTACAACAGCGCTGATACGTCATTTGTCGTTACGCCTCTATGTGATAATACAACCTATTTCTTCCGCATTCAAGTTACTGATTTGAGAGGGCACTCCTCTCTTAGCAATGTTATAGAAGCCACTCTTGAAAACGGAATCCCAACGACGCCTCAAATGTACCAGGCGTATCGGACAGCAAATGGTGCATATGTAAGTTGGGGAAAAGTTTTGATTTGTGATTTTAGCAAATATGAGCTGATAAGATCGGCTGATAATGTTTATGATGGTTCAGATATTCTTGTTACTACCATTACTGACATCGATATCAATTTTTACGAAGACACCGGGGTCGATGAATCCGTTTATTATTATTTTGTCAAAATAACTGATCAGACTGACCTGAGTAGCGTAAGCGATTATATTGAACTTGGCTCATATTTGCCAAATTATGCCTTAGATTTTGATGGTTCTGAATATGTTACAATACCATTTTATTCTGACTTGAATTTGGGCGATCAATATACCCTTGAAGCCTGGGTTTACCCCAGAGGCGGCGGAGAGTATACTCGCGTTATTGATAAAGGTGCACCCGTCACAAATTCACCGTATTTGCAATATTCATTAATTTGCGGCAATAAACTCGGTTCCGATTTGTGCGATGGTTATAATTATAGCAGAGTCCATTCTACCTATGGAGCCCAGCAATTTGAATGGAGTCATATTGCTCTTACGTATAATAACGGCACTATAATATTCTTCATTAATGGCGCACCGGTCGATACTATTAATATATCCAACCCCAGTTCCTGCGATTTTGAGACATATTTGAGCATTGGTCGTCGTAGAATGTTTGATGAATTTTACTTCGACGGATTAATTGATGAGGTTAGGCTGTGGCAGGTAGTTCGAACAGCTCCTGAAATTGAAGCATCATATGACGTTCGTCTTATTGGAAGTGAAGAAGGATTGGTCGGCTACTGGAATTTTGATGAGGGAAGTGGAGATGTGGTTTCTTCCCCGGTCGGACTGGATGGTTATCTCGGCAACTCCCAAGCCGCTGATAGCAATGATCCAACTTGGACAGACAATGCCGCACCAATAACATATTGATAGTTATGAAAAATAAAACCGTTATTGAACGATTTTCTCTTGCCGGCAGTATAATATTATTAATTTTTTGCTTGTTCAATATGAGCCACGCGGAGGATACATGGCAGCCGGGAATTGTCCGCTTTGAAACAGATTCATCAACATTATTCATTCCACATGAAATTTGGGGAATGATATTTGATACCTCGGATTGCGATAATCATAGGACTGGACTTCCCAAATGGAGATTTATAGGAAATCTCAAAATTGATAGTATAATGTATATGGATTCGACGGTTCCATTTATGGAGGCAATTCAGCTAGAAGCAGTGCATATTGGCTCATCTGAATTACTCCAGATCATGGCTGAATCTAAGACGCATAAACTTCAGAGAATGTATCCCTGGATTTTGCCTCATGACACTTTATTTTGGGATTCTATAAGAGTAAAATGGCACACTGAGCCAGATTTATCACGGCGATTTAAGATTATATTTACCGAGAATGTTAGTGTGGATTCTGTTTCAGGATTATTGGATTCAATTCCCACAATTATTGAACCAATGGGGTTTCCGATCCCTAATTTTGACTAAAGTTGATTGCCTTCAATTGCTTTTTAATTTTCAAAAAAATAATAAAGGCAGGTTGTTTAGCCTGCCTTTATTATTTATATCAAGTTAACTATCTGATCAATCTTCAAAGATTATCTCAATCGAGCCGAGGCCGACTGACACTTCCAGATCAAGCCCGTATTCTGAACGCCGAAAATCCTTGGTTTCGTAGTAATCATCACCATCAAGACAGGACTCATCTTCGTGCCGAAAATCTACCGATGATAGAAAACTTTCATCGGTTTCGATTCTGACCGGCAAGTCAAACGGAATCCTGATTTTGGCGCTTCCTAATCCAATAGATATTTTGGCGCGCGACATCCCTTTGTACTCACCGGAGAAATCAATATCAAAATCACCGGCGCCACCATCGAACGAAAGCCGGTCAAAATTGGCGTTGCCCAATTCTTTGACTTTTAACTCAACCGCGCCAGCATTGATTGTAATTTCCTCTGCCTGACCCGGATTTGGTCGGCTGAAAAGAATATCGACATCGGCAGCGCCAACGTCAAAATCAAGATAAGTCAGAGGTAATCCACCAAGATCGATTTCGGCTTCGCAGGCACCAATATCTATATCAAGCTCGGTTGGATATTTATTAGATAATTCTATATCCCAACAGTTGTCTTCGATGTCGATATTGAATCTTTTTCTTGTCTCTGATTCGAACTCAACAATCCCGAACTTACCGCGTTCGGTGTACCGTCCAAACACTTCGACTTTTCTATCATCATATTCGACATTAGCCCTGGCGACATCATCGATATTTTCAACATGAAGGTTAAATTTTCCGGCGCCAAGCTCTATTGATACCTCAAGATTTTCTATATCACCGGCCGGGAAAGAAAATTTCTCGGTTTCGTGTCTTCCTGCCATTAAAGCAGATGCAGACAAAATAAGAAAACCTGATACTAAAAACAGTGACCTTTTAAACATAAATCGCACTCCTATATAAAGCTTTAATCTCCATCCTTTGGATTTAGCGGTGGCGGTGTTGGCGGCGGGGTCGGAGGTTTGGGTGTCGGACGAATATTAACCTGTACCTTTATATCATCCCGACTCGGTTTTTTATATTCTCTACTTCCAAAGCGCGTTAATACCACCGCTCCGATACCGGCTGAGACAACCACCGACCAGATTATTATGGCGATTACCATAAATAGTATTGAAAATGCTTCTGCCGCTCCCGATGATGATATCATAAACAGCGACATAAGAATCCAGGGCAGATATAAAATTGTCAAACCAGGCACCAACTGCTTGAGAAGATTTTCGTTTTTCATTCCAAGATACCGCCCGGAAATTTGTCCCGCCAACTGACTGGCTCCTAAAATACCAAGTATAATTCCCAATATCAATCCCAGCGGTAAAACCAATACTGCAACCGGAATTCCGATAATAGTCAGAACCAGTATTGCCATTAATGGACCCAATGCAAACCATCCGGCAAATCCGATAAAAAATGATTTAGCAAATTGTTGTTCGAGACAAAGCTTAACACGATTAATCGGCTTTGACGAAACCCCGAATCCTATCAAACCAAAAAATAAAATTGCAAAGAATATAATCAAAATAACTATTAATGGTGTATAGGACGTCTTTTCAAAAATATCAAGATCAATAAAATCTGGTGGCGGAGGAAGATCGCTCTCATGTCGTTCACCCAATATTGTACCACCTCGCATTTTCACGATTTCGGGAGCACGAACATCACCTTCAATCAAGCCGGTCGATGTTATTGTAACCCGGCTATAAGAAATCACATCCCCTGCAACAATCCCTTTCACCGTGACTTCGCCAATTGATGAAATAGAACTGTGAACCACTTCATCAACTTCAACCGTAACAGCACGAAGTTGCAGTCCTTTGTATCTTTTCACCATCGCCAGTTCGGCGATTTCGGAAGCTTTTTCAACAATCCTGGCAATTTCCTCTGTATCAAGGTCTTTCAAATCTTTCAGTTCGGCTAATTCATCCAGATCATCAATATTGATTCTTACATTATCCCGGCCAAAAACAGTCACGGTGGATGAGTAATCTTCGTCTAAATTTTCATCTACAAATTTCTCCCGACTGAAATCATATTCCCACTCGGTCCCGGTACTGTCAACCCCATAAATACCTTCCGGCGAAAGATGAAGTTCCATAAAAGTAGTCCCGTCACCGGTAAACAGATCAGAATTGACCACAACATCGGAATCATCGTCATCCTGAGCCAGAATAAAGGTACACGGTGCAACCAAAAATATCAGAGTGGCGGCAGCAATTAGAATTGATATGTAAAACTTATAATTCATAATAAATCTTTTCTAAAACTGTCCCAGCGTAATATCGCCCGACGCGGTCATCAAATATATCCTCGGTCCGTTTTCGCCAAAATCACCAACCAGTTTACTCTTGGTAAACTGACGAATCGCAAGCGGCAGTTCGGTATTGATACTGCCCGACACCGTTTCCAGTTTAACCGACCCAGAGGCTGTTTCCGGGACATTAAACCTGATTCTACCAGATGATGTCTCGACATAATAATCGCGAGTCGAATCGAGTTCGGTCTGGACATCGACATCACCGATCCGAGTAAACAGTTCCAATGAGCCTGATTCCTGCTGAATTTTTATATCACCCGATTGCGATTTAACTCGAGCATCGCCAAACAGATTACTTATATCGGTATAACCGGAAGTCTGCGCCACACTGACCGATCCCGAAAGATACTGACCGCTTACCTTACCGGACGTGGTCCGAATATCAACCACACCTTTAATAGAACTTAATAAAATATCGGCGCTGGTCCCGGCAATATCAACGTCACCGACAATATCGGACAGTTCCACCCGGCCCGAAACGGTTCCAAGATCGAGACGGCCATTTAACTCTGAAACTTCAATATTCCCCGATGTCCCGGAAATATTAATATCCTTATTGATCCTGATAATTCTAATATCACCCGAGATATTCTCGACATCAATTTCGCAATTGGATGGTACAAGCAATTTATAATCAACCGAACCAAACGAATCGGGACCGGTCCCCAGAAGTTTCTCAAGAAAATTCCCCGGTGATTTTTTCATTTTCAGATAATGAGTTTCAATACTGATTTTATTGCCGTTTTTATCAACTCGAATCTCAATATGGTCGGCAACCTCTTCGGCTTCCTCCTGATCAGTCGCCTTGACATTTTTGGTGGCATCGATAGTAACCCTGTCCACCGCGGCACCTTCGATCTCAATCAAACCGGACGTATTCCGAATAATCAGTTCGATATCACCTGAGACATCAATATTTTTCTGAAAATCAAAATGATAAGATTTCCCGAACGCGATAGAACTCAGCATCAGACAAAAAACTAATATTTTCCCAAATATCTTCATAATAATCTATCCATTATCTATAAGCCGGGACGAAGTTTCTTCTTTAAAAGTTCCCGCGCTCTGAATATCCTTGCTTTAACAGTTCCGACCGGCAGTGATAAAGCCTCGGCGATCTCATCATACGATTTATCGTCCTTATGGCGATAAACAATAACCACCCGATATTTTTCAGGAAGCGACTCAATCGCCTCATTAATAGAAAACCGCTGCTCGCGATTAATCAGATCTTTTTCAGGATTATAAGAATTATCCGCCACCTCGATCTCTATCTGGCCGTCTTCCGATTGCGCCGGTGAATCAAGCGAGAGCATTTTCATCCGTTGTTTGCGAAGATGGTCAATCGCGGTATTTGCCGCGATCCGGTATAACCAGGTCGAGAATTTAAACTCGGAACGATATGTCGCCAGCGAGGCAAACGCTTTCATAAATGTCTCCTGCACCAAGTCGGCAGCAATTTCTGAGTCATGGACAATTTTCAAAGAAATATGAAAAATTGCCTGCCGATGGCGCTCCATCAAACTTTTGTAGGCGCTCTGATCACCTTTGAGCGCACTATCAATCAATGTTCGGTCAATATCTTCCAATTAAACCTACTAACCAATTTACGTTTCCTCGATACCTATAGTTTCACTCTCTCCCCGAAGATAATAAAGAATGACAACATTGAAAACAACAAAATATTGTTATTAATTGAATCCAAACAGGTTACAGCCATACTATTTACTGTTCAATTCCTGAACAATATATATTTGTGGTTTGATTATTTGTCCGCCTTATAGATTGTGACAAACTGATCTTGATAAACAATCGGCCGGGATAGTTTCATTCCCGGGAAATATTTCTGTTCGACCGGTCCGTAATAGATGTAATCGACGCCGTCGGGAACCTGGCCGAATTTATACAACTGCATTATCGCCTGATACCTTGGTTGCCAGTTTAATCCCAAATGCGCCACCAGTTCAATCGGCCCAAGATATATTGGACGATACTGCATTATCAAAACGAGATCGTTCTGATCGGCATTAACGGCGGCGAAGGTTGAATTCGAATTTGTATTGTTTTCTATCCACTCGATAGATTTGGAAATTTTGTCGTCATATCGCGGGAAATAATTTTTATTAACTGGATCAAATTTTTGATAGGTTAAAAACAGAAAACAAATAGACAATATGCCTACTAAAACTGTTGAAATCAGCTTAGATTTTTCATAAGCAGGTTTACCGTCCGCCAACATCATCGCTCCGGAAAAATAAACCAGAAAAACCGGGAAAAACGGATTGTAATGAATAAATGCTCCAAATAAAATGGCAAAACTGAGCAAAATATAACTTTGTATGTGACGATACAAAACCGCCAGAATTATAATCGGTGTCGCATGTTTTAATATCTCCAATGGCGCAAATTTGAATGATTCGGCCATTATAAAATAAACCGGTTTTTCGACCGCTTCCGACATCACAAATAATGATGCAATTATTATCCCCAAAACTCCGGCACCAAGCAGGTAGAGAAAATCTTTTTGCTTTTTGTATAAAAACCAAATAAGCAAAAACGGCAAAACCATCAGCATTATATAGCCGTTTAAAAGCGCCGCAATAAATATTGAGACTGCTCTGGTTTTAATAGATTTCCCAAACAGCGCTATAAATAATAATATAAAAACCGGGGCATGAGTAAATCCACGTGATATTAAGTCTATTCCAAGCGAATTGATATAGGTCGAATATGTCGATGCCGCAAAAATCAATATCAACGGCAAACCATACTTATCTGGGAAAAATCGCCTTAAGACATATCCAAACAGGATCAAATAAATAAGATTTAATAATCTAATCGCATTATACGGCCCGACTATTTTGGATAAAATCACTGCCGGATAATATTGAATAAACGGCTGAGTTAATTTCACTCCTGCCAATGCCGGATTCTCCGGCAAAAAGGCGTCGGTGACGCAATTTATAATAGCGGCATAATACAAGAAATCAGCATCGGCCGGAGCATCATACACAAATTCGTTTTTAGTCGGATTATATGTCCCAATCAAAAACTGTCCGATAATATAAATACAAATCAGCGCAATAAATATGAACAGAGTATAATCGAATTTTTTCTTAGACATTTTCATAGATAAGAAGAAACGAATTGATGAAAGTTTTGGCAATTAGAAAATAATTATATAAATTCTTGTAGGTCATGGAGCCGTGCCGTAGGTCCTGAAGAATGAAGGGCACTCCTGACAATTTCTCGTAGATCGAAATCCCGAAGAGTTTCGGTCTGCAAATACTAGAGTACCTTTGAAATCGTATCAACTAATATTCTGCTCTGATCAGCAATAGCATGATATTGTTTGTTAATGTTCCCAATAATAATTCTATTATTCAGCTCCGATAAAGATGAATCAAAAGTTTTTTCAAAATAATACCAATAACGATCGACATCTTGATTAATAAGTTCAAGTCTCGATTTGATCTCAAATAAATAGAGTTGCAAACTTTCACTGAGCAATGATAACGAGGCAACACGTGATTCAAAAAATGGCAATGAATGCCTCTTTATAGCCGTCATAATCTGATCATTTTTGCCAGATTCGGAATATATTTTGATTGCATTATCATCCATTTTGGTCAAATCATTAAACGCTTCCCTAAATCCTTTGACGGCCTCAGGGCCATTATAGGATTGGATTATTGGATTCATCCACAAAAGAAATTCCTTTGATAAAACTCCTAATCTGCTATTCATGGTATACGCTGCCAATGCCATTTTAAAGCGCAAGTGCAATAATTCAACTTTAACTGATTTAGCCGTTTCTTTGCCCTTAATTTTATTCCTGAACAATTCGGTGATCAATATGCTTATAATTCCCAAAACCCATCCAAAAAATATACCGATATATTCCATAATTCTCAACCTCCCTAATTCAAAGTAAATTTTGATTACCAATAATGTCTGACTATTTAAGAAGTTATTTTCTCATTCACAATTTAATTTTGTTTACGGCACAATGCCACACCGCTTTAGAAGTTGAAATCTCTTACCCCACGTCTAAAGATATGGGGCGCCCAGGCACATATAATTTTTATATTCCGCATAATATCTTTATTTATATACAATCAGGTTCCATCATCTTCGCCTATAAGGGGAAGCATCTTTAATTGTTCTTTGCTATTAATGTGTTTTAGCCCATCTTCTATTATGGGTAACAAGATTTTAGGTGCCACTGGCCTAATAACACTGATGACTAATTTATCCGATTCAATAATAATATCTGCGTTATACCCATCTATATTAATTTCAATTTTTGTATATGAAGCATCATATTTCAATTCAAACTTTGAATCATCAATTTCCTCCAAACTATCAATCGTATCTTTAATGGATATATTATCCTGAAAAAAGAATTTAATGGAATTAAATCCATGCTCGAATGCAGAATTAAAAGCATCACTTAGTATGATGTAACCATCCGATATATTTTGTATGAATTCATGAAATGTAACTTTTGAAGGATCATCTTGATCTATAGTTACTTCAACGTGATACTCAAAATGGGGAGCTGAAATTGATGCGTTCCCCATATCAAGAGATACTTCAATATCTCGCCTTTTATATTTTAAATACTTTCTTAAACCATTATGAATATCATTTACAATATCTTTAATTTCATTTTTAGAAATATTTTCAATAAATCTTTGAGTGGCACCATTGGCTTCGTTGGGAACTTTATGAGAACCTTTTACAAACCCACTTAGCGATCTTACACTTTCTATTTTAACTGAACTAATAATGGCATTTTTAAGTTGTCTAACAATCGGTGCCTTTTTTTGTTTTTTTTCATTTACTATATGCCCAACATCTGCAATAAGCATGTCCCGACTTAACGCGCCATTCATCCATGGTGTTTGAATATACCCCGGTATTTTTAATCTTCGCAATGTGAGCGGAACTTCTATGGAAAGATAATTCTGCAAAGATGCAGGTGTTATAATGTTTCCATTTTCAAGAGCCGTTGGGGCATTTCCTGACAATGCTTGAATAACGTGAAAACTCCAAATACCATGCTTAATTGATTGGTGAGAATGGGATTCTTCGTCATCTTTGCATGCTGAAAAACAGATGCAACCCTCTTCATCAAAGAGAAATTTGGATAATTCCTCTTCAGACAAATGAGAATATAATCCTCTTGAGGAAGTATCAAGGGGAAGACCACTACTGCATGAATCAATGAATAGTATAGATTTTTTATTTGTTGATTCCTTAAATTGCTTGATTATATCCTGTAGGGCTATACTTGTTTTTACACTATCATCTAATAAAGTGTCATAGCAAGTAATATAATTTATATTATCTTTTGAAAATCCGTGACCAGCATAATAAAAATATATTATATCCTCTTCAGTAAGAGAACTAATAAGCCTATTTAATTTAGAATTGATTACCGTTTTTGTTGCGCCTTTGCTTACAAGTGTTGTGATTTCATCTTCTGCTAAACCAATTCGTTTTAATGTGTCAACTATTTCCAAAACATCGTTTTGAGCGAAGCCCACTGAATTAATGTTTTTGTCTAAATACTCTTCAATTCCTATTACAAAAGCTACTTTTCTCATACAAATTAGTTCCCATTTTAATATTTATTGCCTAAAGATCAATTGAATATATCCCCATTATATTGAAAAATCAATCATTTTTATTTCTCTACCTTTATTTGATCCTGATGCAGTAACCGCGTCCGGTTGTAAGCACCTTAGCGCCGGTTTCCTATTCAATTTTCCCACCAACTCACCCTTAATTCATATCCGCACCTAATTGTAAATGAATGATTATAGGATTAGCTAATATCATTTTGGGAAATAGGATAATGACTAAAAAACAAAATCGGAAAAACGCCTGTCCTTCGAAGGAGGGAACCCATTTCGCTATAACAAAATGAAGGTTATGACATTACAATGATTTTTTGTCTCCAAAAGGTCGATTTTGACCATATATTTGATATTAAAATTGTCAGGAGCGCGGTGCTCTTGATAGGGCTGTTACCATTTATTCAAGCATTATTTTGCGAATAATTCAGAAATCTAAAAAAAGCAAAATTGTGATACCGAAATATTGCAGCAACCCATATATTCATTGTGAATTTTAACCAGAGGAGATAATCTATGAATCAAGACGATCAAGCAAAGTTAGAACAACTTAAAAAAGCCTATAGGGTAGTGGCAGCCAAAGTAGCTCAATGCAAGGCGAACATTCTTATGGCAGAACAAACAAACGATTGGTTTAGAATTTTCAATGAAGAAGAAAAAGCTCAAGAAGAAGAAAATAGTATCCGGAATTCCTTGAAAGAGTTTTGGGAAGAACTGTCTTCCCGAAAATCATGAAAATTTGTATCCCACCCATTGGGTGGGTATTTTTGGAGTACACCTGATAATTACACTTTTCCTGGATACTAAACACTTTACCTACTAAATCACTGTCAATTCTGATATCTCCCCATAAATGATATGAATAATTATATCTATAAAAATAATTGGGCGGTAGATGGCATTTAAGCAAAAAACTTTTTATATACAAAACAAAGCCATTTTCGCAGTAATTAATAGAAGCCGTAAGAGTTATAAGGAATTTTGGGTGTCTTAGAATTTTTTTATAAAAAAGTCAGGAGCCAAACACTCCTGACTTATAAATTTAAGATGGATTCCCGTTTTCACGGGAATGACTTTAAGTTTTACGCCTTGTACTCATCGGTCAGGTCGACGTTGGTGGTTGAATTATAAACCATAAACTCCTGCACCGGAATAGTTGTATCACGGATAACATTAATTTTGACACCATGCATCTTCATGATCTTATTCACTCGATTGACACCATCGGTCATCATCGAATCGGCCAGATGCGGATTCACCGCCAGATTGTACTTATTGAACTGCCCGTCGATTTTGGCCCTTCTGAACCATCGCTCGATTTTGGTCGCCACTGTCTCGCGCGACAGAATTCGTCCTGCCCCTTGGCAATGTGGGCACGCTTCGGAAAAGGTCATTGTCAATGATGGTCTGATCCGTTCACGGGTCATCTCCAAAAGTCCAAAATCATTAACGGGACTTATCGCTCTTTTGGCACGATCTTTCCTGAAAGCATGTTTAAACTCTTCATACAGTTTACGGCGGTTGTCGAATCGATACATATCGATGAAATCGCAAACAATTAGTCCACCCAGATCACGAAGTCTTATCTGCCGTGCAGTTTCGCGCGCCGCCTCCATATTGGTTTTAAAAATTGTCGTTTCTTGATCACCCTTACCGACAAACCGCCCGGTGTTGACATCAATGGTCACCATCGCCTCGGTCTGGTCAATAATCAGATACGACCCTTTTTTTATCCAAACTTTGCGGTCAAGCATCTTTTCAATTTCCGCTTCCAGCTTATACAGATCAAAAAGCTGGGTGTCACCCTTATACAGTTCCACCCGATCTTTCAGTTGCGGCATCACCTGACGCACATATGCCATAATCGTCCGGTATTCGGAGCGATCATCAACCAGAAGACGCTCGACATCATCGGTGAAAATATCACGGATAATCGAGGTCGTGATTTCGGCCTCCTTATGAATCAAAGCCGGTGCCGGCATTGTCTCGGCCCGTTTGCGAAGTCTGGTCCAGAGTTTAAGAAGTCTTTTTACATCGGATTTGATATCCCGTTCATTTTTACCCTCAGCTTCGGTTCGAACAATCAGCCCAAAACCTTCCGGACGAAGCGGATGAACAATCTTTTTCAGCCGTTTCTTCTCGTTCCAGTTCGATATCCTTTTCGATACCCGGACATGATCGTCATCAGGCACCAAAACCAGAAACCGACCCGGAATCGAGATCTCGGTGGTCACACGCGGACCTTTGGTCGATATCGGTTCCTTGGTGATCTGAATCAGAACATCCTGCCCCTCTTCCAGAACCGTTTCGATTCCTTCGCGCCGTCCCTTTCGAACGATATCAGCAGGTGCTTCTTCATCATCAAGAAGTTCTGCCTCAAACCGCTCATGAGCTGTGACATTTCCCATATCGGAACCGTGCAGAAAAGCAGCCTTTTCCTGTCCAAAATCAATAAACGCCGCCTGCATTCCGGGAAGCACCGTTTTGATTTTGCCCTTGTAAATATTTCCGACTAAACGCTGTAGCTGCGGCCGCTCGATATATAGTTCAACCAAGCGGTCATCCTCAACAATTGCTGCTCTGGTTTCATATTCCGAGCAACTGATTACAATCTCTTTTTTCATAAACTTAATTTGAGCCAATTACTGGCTATCTCCTAAAAATTCCTTCTCGCGGGGTTGGTATCCTCGAAGGAACTGATCCCCGCTCATTTTGGCTTTGCCTTCCGGCTGAAGCTCTGTTATTTCGACGACACCTTTTGCCGTCGAAACTAATAATTTGTGCTTATCTTTGATGATCTGCCCCGGTTGTGTTTCTGTCTCTGTCTGAATTTCGGCAACTTTGCCTTTATAAATTTTAATAATTTTCCCACGCAATAATGTGCGAGCGCATGGAATCGAGCTCATCCCTCTGATAAAATTGACTACTTTTTCGGCATCACTGTCCCAATTGATATTCGCATCCTGTGGATTGATTTTTGGCGCCGGAGTAGCCAATGCCTCATCCTGAAACATGGTCATTTTCACGTAGTCATTTTCAATCAGATCGAGGGTTAGCTCGATGGCAGGTCCCGCCTCTTCCGACATCCGCTGATAAAGAGTGTCAAAATTATCTTCAGGCTCAATTGCTATTTTTTTCTGGTAAATAATATTTCCGGTATCAACTTTCTTTTTCAGGTAAAATGTCGAAAGTCCGGTTTCGGTCTCACCGTTAATCAGCGCCCAATTTATCGGAGCGGCACCACGATATTTTGGCAAAAGTGAGCCGTGCAGGTTAATTGAACCAAAATTTGGAATGGTAAATAATCTTTCAGGTAAAATTTTGAAAGCAACAACAACAAAAATATCAGCCTTAAACTCTTTGATCTCGTTGATGAAGGTTTCGTCTTTGAGTGATGTCGGCGTAAACACCGGAATTCCAAGCGTTTGTGATGCCGATTTTACTGGTGTTGAAATCAGCTTTAATCCCCTGCCCGATTTTTTATCAGGACCGGTTACAACCGCAAGAATTTCATGTTTCTTGCCGGAGTACAAGTACTCCAGTGGCCGCCGGGCAAACTCCGGCGTCCCCATAAAAACAATTTTCATTTGTTGGTCGTTCGTGACTTAAAAACCGACGGCGCTTAATTACGAAGCGGCGCTTAGTTTCTTCAGCTTGCCCTTCATCAGGGCGCGGGAGATAGACGAGAGATAATCAATAAAAAGCTTTCCTTCAAGGTGGTCAAATTCATGGAGGATTGCGCGGGCCATCATGCCAGACGTCTCCATCTCAAATAAATTTCCTTCAATATCGGTTGCTCTGATCTTAACTTTCTCCGGGCGGGAAATTTTCTGATAAATCCCCGGAAATGACAGACAACCTTCTTCCAATACCACCTCACCTGTTGATTCAAGAATCTCGGGATTAATAAACACCCGTATCGACTCGGCCAAATCAAGCGCCGATAAATCGGCGATAAATATCCGCTTGCTGACCCCCACCTGAGGGGCAGCCAGACCAAGTCCATTAGCATCCTGAATAGTGGCGATCATATCGGCCACCAATTCTTTAATATCCCGGTTAATCTCTTTAACCGGTTCAGCTTTCTCCCGTAACACCGGGTCGCCGTATATGACGATCGGTCTTGTTGCCACGAAAACTCCGCTACAATTATGAGTCCAATTTACCCGCTATTGAGGACTTCAAGAACTCGACTTTAATTTCATCGGTAATTTTTACGACGACTTTGTTTTTCTCATCATCGATTGCGAAAATCGTTCCAAACATACCGCTGTTAGTCACTATTTTGTCGCCTCTTTTCAATTCCGTGAGCAATTTTTCATGCTCTTTCTGTTTCTTGCGTTGGGGCCTGATAAGCAATAAATACATTATCAGAAAAAGCGGGATTAACATACCCCAGGTCGCCAAAAACCCACCGCCGCCCTGGGCGCCTTCGGGATTGGACATAAAAAACAATAAGAGAGAATTCAAATTATCCTCCTATAACTGTGTATCGACACTCTGCTCAAATTCTGAACAGCAAATTTTTATTAACGCGCCAATATAGCTAATTGACGATATAGCCACAAGCTTTTTCGTCTCTTTTGTTCATATCGGCTATAACATTATTTACGGCAAAAGGTTCCGGGGAAAGAGCCTATAAAACGCCATAAATCCTTGCTTAACATGAAGCAATGTATTAATATAACAACTACCATATCAAATTATTCTGGAATGATCTTATGAATCTGGGAGGATTTTTGAGAAAATCGACTGTATATCTTTCAATACTTTTAATAATACTTTGCTTCAATACTGCCTTTTCACAGGGCGATTTTCTGGAGGAAGGTCAAAGCGGGTATCAATTGGTTGGAGCATTTACAAAAAGTGCAAATGAATATGGTGTCTCAGCTAACCTTGGGTATTCTATAGATGGAGCATTCGATCTTGGATTTTCAATCGGAAGATTATCTGTTGGTGAAGGCATCCTGAGTTGTACTTATTATGGTTCGAACCTGATATTCCATACTAATAAACAAGGGGCCGGCAAATTCCCTATTTCAATATCCTATTTTATTCAATATGTTTTTAGTTCATACTCTAGAAATAGTTTGGCTTTTTTTGAAAACGACATCGAAATGACTGGTAATCACGTCAAATTGGGCATGGCACTTTTTTACAATATTAAAGTCGACCCGGTATTTATTGTCCAGCCAAATGTCTTAATAGGCTATTCAAATAATAATATAGATATTAGTCAACGCAGCTATACCGAGCAAATTGTCAGTAATAAAGGAATGAATTTTGGACTTGGCTTTTCAATGTTGATTGGAAAACCAACCAAATCTGGTATTAGAATTGATACGGGCTTCAGCATATATAATAATGAAACTGCTTTCTCAATTTCATTAGGTATTATTAAGGCCACAAATGAATCTAAACGGGATTGGTAATTTGAGGGTTGATTACTATGATCGGTTCTAATAAGCTCAATAAACCTTATCTGAAATTGGCAATGTTTGTCATTCTTTTATGCGCATCGATAACAAGCGCCAACGAGTCAAAACCGAATAAGCTATCAATAAGCGACAGATTTCTTAACAACTCATCGCTCATTTTATCATACCCGATCACAATCGCTAAAACTAATGAGATAGCTCAGGATACTTTAATTTCCAATTCCTCAAGGCAGCTCGCATTGGAATATGTAGAAGAAGCGTCCGAAAATGGCAAGAAAACAAGATTGCTTAATGGGTATTTCAATTTTGCATCAGCCCTTATGTGGATAATAGTTGGCCTTGCTGATAAAGGCGAGAATAATACATTCTATTTTGACGATGACTATCCCGAATTCGATGATTCACCGACAGCCAGAAATGCGTATCGGTTTGCGGCGATGCATTCTCTTATTGGGATTGGATATTTAACCAGTTCAAGTCCGGCCGAAAGTGAATACGTTGAATTATTAGAGATAAATGATTTAGCCCAACGGCAAGATGCCGCCACCAAGTCTCTGGAGTATATAGCAAAAAAGGAAAAGAGAAGGCGCATTTCAAGAGGCGTATTCTCTGTTGTACTTGGGACAGCATACGTAGTAATACAACCAATACAAACCAGCGCTGGAAAAAGTAGCATCCTAAACGCAATTCTGGGTACGTTTAATATTGGAGTCGCTGCATACAATTTTGGATCACCGAGTAATGCCGAAAATTCACTAAAACACTATAACAGAATTATAAAATCGGATAAATCACTTAAAGTGCAATTAAGATCGAATTATTCAAACGAAATTCAGCTTGTAATGTTAAAAAATCTATGACTTAAGACTGTTTAACAAAAATAATTATGAAAAAATCTAAA
>DAOUVS010000148.1 GCA_030667525.1 Candidatus Zixiibacteriota bacterium
TGAAGATTGCCCCGAATGAGGCATTTAAAGAAAATCAAGTAACTGACATTACTTCTTCAAAAGATATAACACCATTAATCATTTTTTCAACAGCCGCCATTCTAAGAGTTCTCATACCCTCTTTAACAGCCGTATTGCGGATTTCCGTATCGGTCGCTTTTGCCAAAATTAACTGTTCAATTTCCTCTGAAATCGGCATCACTTCATAAATACCGGTTCGCCCGGCCCGACCGGTTTCACCGCACTCGGCACAGCCATTGCCTTTGAAAGCTTTGATATCCTTAAACATTCCTTCGGGAACATTCAAAGAACTGATCTGCTTTTCTGTTAACTGAATTTCTTCTTTGCAACTGATGCAGATCT
This sequence comes from Candidatus Zixiibacteriota bacterium, assembly GCA_030667525.1. Classification (GTDB taxonomy): domain Bacteria; phylum Zixibacteria; class MSB-5A5; order GN15; family PGXB01; genus JAAERC01. The sequence goes on from DAOUVS010000148.1 coordinate 364, forward strand.
TCTTGGTCATACGCTGTGCCATAATCAATCTGGTTGCTGATGAAACCAGGTAATTCGGAACATTCATATCAATCAGACGATTTATTGATGACGGGGCATCGTTGGTATGCAGCGTAGAGAAAACAAGGTGACCGGTTAACGCCGCACGAATGGCGATTTCGGCCGTTTCACCGTCACGAATCTCACCGACCATTATAACATCAGGATCCTGACGTAAAAAAGATCTCAGTGCGGCGGCAAAAGTCAGGCCAATATCAGATTTAACTGCGACCTGATTAATGCCATCGAAGTTAAACTCAACCGGATCCTCTGCGGTCATAATATTGGTTCCAACATGGTTAATCTGTTTCAAAGCCGAATAAAGCGTCGTCGTTTTACCGGAACCGGTTGGTCCGGTAACCAGGATGATACCAAACGGAAGATGAATCGCCTTATCGAATTTTTCCAATGAACTCTCGGCAAAGCCCAATTTGGTCATGTCAACCATAAGGGCCATCGGATCCAAAATACGCATAACGACTTTTTCGCCAAAAATGGTCGGCAGAACCGACACACGAAGGTCAATAGTACGTTCCGAAATTTTAATTTTTATACGACCATCCTGCGGTCGTCGCCTCTCTGAGATATCAAGGTCAGCCATAACTTTCAAGCGGGAAACAATTGCCGCCCGGTATTTATATGGCAGTGGCGCCATTTCTTTAAGTTCGCCATCTATACGGAACCGGACCCTGATTCTTTTTTCATAAGTTTCAAAATGAATATCAGATGCTCCCGATCGAATCGCGTCACCGATAATCGAGGCAACCAGCTTAACCAGTGGCTTATCCTGAATCGCTGACTGCAAATCATCTTCAGATGGAGCCTCTTCGGAGGAAACAACTTCAAGATCGCTATCCTCTTCGAGACCTCTGGCAATTTCTGAAAAACCATTTTCATCAGCGTAATAAGTCTCAATCGCCTTTACAATTGCCTTTTCAGGTGAAATAACCGGCTGAATGGAACATCCGGTGATAAATTTTACGGCATCAAGAACATAAATATTATTCGGGTCAGATATGGCGACAATTAAATTGCGGCCTAGCCTTGAGACGGCAATTACATTAAACTTTCTGGCTATGTCGAGCGGAATAAGTTTGACAATTTCGGGATTTAATTCGACATCGGTAAGGCGCAATGTACCCATATTCAACTGTTTGCCGACAAACCCCGAAATATCATCTTCGGAGACAACAGCACCAATTGAAACAAGCGTTTGTTCCAGCGGTATCTTATTATCCTTCATTAAGGCGAGAGCTTTATCCAGTTGATCCTGGGTAATCTTCCCGGCCTTAACCAGCATTACACCTAATTCAGACGACATTTTTTTCGACTCGCATATCTATTGTTCTCAGATATCCCCATTGAAGAAACTTCGAAAATTTGGCAGTTTTTGCTTAATCCTGAAAAATATCGTCAAGTCTTTCACCTGCCGAAGATGCAAATTCGTTGTCTATTCCCGGATTGTCTTCCTCTGGTCGATTCGCAAGCGATTCAAATACTTTACCAAGTTCAGCCGCCGCTTCTTTGGCATACAGACGAACCATACCGATCGTTGTCCGATCATCAAAGATTACAACCATAATAGATCTGTCGCCAACCAGCGACATATGGATATGATCCTTTTTGCCCTGATGAAAGAGTACCGAAAATTCTGATTCGCCAACCAATCTGGCAATCTCTTTTGTTGAAGCAAAAGATCCAGCCAAAAGCGCCGCCAGTGCCGTGGTATCCAAAGAATGGGTAAAACCCTGACGTGTAATCAGATGGCCATCCTTATCAACCATCAAGGCACACTTGGCCTCGGCCCCTTTGAGCATCTTTCCAAGAACTGCATCAATCTTTTCAATTTCTTCTTCGTAAATAATCAGGTTGTCATCACTCACTGACGCCACCTCCTTATTTATTTAATACCAAACAGCCGTTTAAAGAAACCGCGTTTCTTCGTAACCACGCGCGTTGAGGGCGCCATAATCGGTTTCGGCATATTGGATTCAATATTTTTAATTTCTTGATCTTCATCCGGAATCTGCTCGGTATGAGTTTCGCTCTCCGGCGCAGAGGCGGTCGGCTGAAAATCGGAAACGGTAATTCTTCTTTCGCGACGCGATATACCTGCCGTCGATGATCCAGGAAACGGGCGACTCGAAGCAGAGACCGGTTCCCCTACCGGAACTTCTGGCCTGGTCGATTTTATTTCATTGGTACTATTTTCGGAAACATTCTCTCTTTCGTCCGGCAAGTCAACAAGACCCGGTTCCTGTTTGATTTCAGGTCGATACGCTTCCTGTCTGGTTAATTCGGGAGTTTTCTCCGGTTCTGGATCTGTCTCGGCAACAATTGGAGCTGGTGCGGCCGTCGCAGGTTCTGGCTCTGGTGCTGCCATAACTGAAGGAGTAACCGGTGGAGCAGGTTCCTGTTCCGACGGAGTAGTCGATACTTCCGGTTGCGATGCCTCGGCAGTCGCTGTAAGCTTCTGCGATTTATTACTATTAGAGGTCTGAGCTTTGGCAAGAACCAGCTTAATTATCATTTTGAGCGTATCAAAAACACCGGTTCCCTTAACTGCTTCGCCCTCAAAAGATTTCCATTTTTCGGGGTTTAATTTTGCCTCCAGTTCTTCAACTGTCATGGCTCCCGGTAAATCCCGTTTGTTATATTGAATCACAATTGGGAAATTTTTATAATCGTAACCATATTCGGCCAGATTCTCTTTAAGATTCGTTAACGATTCAATATTTTCATCCATCTTGTCAGCCTGGCTGTCGGCAACAAACACCAATCCGTCAACGCCGCGCAGAACAAGCTTTCTGGTGGCATTGTAGTAAACCTGCCCGGGAACTGTATAAAGCTGAAACTTGGCCGTAAATCCATTAACCTGCCCAATATTGATCGGTAAAAAATCAAAGTAGAGCGTCCGGTCGGCCTCAGTTGCCAGCGAAATCAATTTTCCCTTGGTCGATGATGGTACCTTTTCATGAACATAAATCAGGTTGGTTGTTTTCCCCGATAATCCCGGACCATAATAGACAATTTTGCAGGTCACCTCTCGCGTTGCATAATTTATTGAAACCATAGAATTATAAATCCCTAATAATTTTGGTCTACTTATTAATCCCTAATTTTGAGACGGCATTTTTAATCTCAAGCCTTATCAGGCCAATGTTGACATCCTTCGCCGTAGATACAACCAGAGTCCCGATACTGGCCTTGGCAAAAAATAGTTTGCCCGATGTCGCTTCAATTGTTACCTGCGACAAGGGTGCCTGTTCCAGTCGATCCATCGATTTCTGAATATTAGATGTAATCGAAGCGGCCAGAGCGCCAATCGTCTCTTCTTCAAAAGAAGCGTCCATATCAGAGGCAATAACAATTCCGTCATCACCAACTACCATCGATCCACTTATACCGCTGGTTTTATTCAATTCTTCAAGTACTTGATACATATTTCTCCTCCGGACTTGCCGACAGTAATTTGCCATAGCGTTCGGATACATATTTACTTATCATATCTGATGCCTGTGCCAATCTGATTCCGAGAAGATCATCATCTTCCCGGCTGGAAAGGACAAGCAGTGTATATTCCGAAATTTTAAGGGCGTATAGTTTATCCTGACCAAAAGTAATATCCAGCCGTTCCGGCCCGGTTACATCAGATAGCCGATTCAGGATTTTTGTATTAGCCTCATCGAACAATAAAGCTAAAGGAGCCCATTCTTCAACATCAATCTCATTTCTGGAAAATGAGGACATCGTCAGGCCTTCAAAATCAACCACCGCCGCCAGTTTAACTGAATGATGTTCGCCAATATACCTGACTGAGCGAGCGAAACCATCGGTATCTTTGTCAACCAAAACAACTGCTTTTGGCTTTTCAATAACGGTTGTTACGGGTGTTACAGCTTCCGGCTTAACAATTATTTGCGAAGTTGTTGTCGGCGATGTTTGCGATTGATAGACCAGATTTTTCTTTTTATCCCGGCGCAACTCATCCCCCGACGCTTCACCAAGAATAGCATAATAAAATGATTTTGTTACCATTGGCGCAAAAGCAATATGCAGAAGAATTGCCGGCAGATATTTCGAAATGCCAAGAGTTAAAGCCGCCGATAATCCAACATCATACATGATTGAAACCATTACACCAAAAACTGTTCCGATTGCAATTCGGCAAAGAAAAGTTAGCCCTGCCCCTTGGAATAACTGAAATAAAGATGAAGCGGGACGCAAAACAAAGAAAACGATCCCATAGTATATAACTTCAAATAAGGCATATTCAAACGATCCCGAGATTAATTCGGTTCCCAATTTAGCAGGAAAAATAACCATCGGAACCACAATCAATACGCTGGAAAAAAGCAGCATCAGGCGGCTGTCTTTGGAAGATATGGTCATGATTGTACCCCTGTCTTAGTAACTGGATTATCCAATTTTTCAAGGAGAGCGTTCATTCGCAATTTAAGGGTGCCAAGATTTATTTGAGAGTTTGCCTTTATTAAAAGCAGACAATCCTTTAATGGAATCATATTGACAATCAGGTTTTCGCCCTCGATTAATAGATTTTCATAAGTGCCAAAAACGGAAACGTCCATATGCGCCTGGATTGTTTGCTCAATATCTCTGGCCAGGGCACCATAAAGGTCGGAGCCCTGATTATCAACCCATCTTGATTCGGCCACCATGCCATCATTATTAACAATCAGCGCCCCCTCAACACCGCTGATCTCAGAAATGATGTCTATTAATTCTTTATGACCAATAGATTCTTCATTTTTTTTAGGAACGGTTGTTTCTTCACTTTTCGGCGGGGGAACCTGTTTTTCATTGATCTCAATGGCTGAACTTACTTCATGTTTTTTGGCAATCTCTAATAGATTTTTTACCTGCTTATTAGATGGATCGTTTTTCTGAAGCTCATCAAGCAGTTTGGTTGCCTGAGCCATATCATTCTTATTAATATATATTTCGGCCAAAAGCAGATCAGTCGCATGACTGTTACCTTCAAGATCAATAATCTTTCTGGCCTCAATTTCGGCCCAATCAAACATCCCTTTATCGACGTTGATTCGAGCCATAACCATATGTGCCGAACCATAATCGGGATGTATTCTTAGCCCCGCTTGGCAAATTCTGAAGGCCTGATCAAGATCCCCTTTCTTACGGTAGGCTTCTGCCAAAGCCGCAAAAATCTTGGAATTTGGATTGGCATCCAATAATTTATTGCACTTGGATATTCTATCTTCTATTTCAACCAGATCAGCCATTCTATAATATACTCCGCTTTGGCAAGGTTTTAGAAATCAATAACTTACCATCGCATAAAAAACATATTTCTGTAATTATAACTGCCATTTTAAGTTAAGTCAATCAAATAAATTAGGCCAAAATTCTCTTAGTTTGAAATATTCCAATCAGCCAGGTTATGGTCATAAACAGATACAAAAGAGTTGAAACATACTCCGGAACAACAAAAAGATTTATAGTCGCACTTATGATTACTATTCTGGCAAGAATTAAAAATAAAAATCCCAAAGTAAACATCTGCCAGCTTTTTGACATCAGCCCGCCCCTGACCAATGACATAATATTCATTGACCAGAATAAACAGATAATAATACACAATAAAAGGACCATATCGGCAATACCAGCGGTAGAAAGCAATGCATTCATATTAACAGCCGCATTAGCCGTTTTGGTAAATAAAAAGCTTATCAGAAATATTCCAGACAATATATATTTTGATTTATTCATTACGAGGCACCTTTCATCAAGTTTACAACCATCGCCGCTTTTCTTATTGATTTATCAAGATTCTCATCTATATGAAATCTTTTTACCATTTCTCTTTTCATCGCCAACGGTTCGGGAATCTCTTTTTTGACCCGCCCGACTGCCTTGCGGTATATTCCGGAACCAAGAAAATAAAATACGTACTCCAGTTGATTATCCAGCATATGTTCCAGGGCACTCATGACCGAATGCATTCTGACCGGGGCCGGGATCTTTAATATGGCCGCATAAAATTTATCAAAACTGATTTTTGTATCAGCTCCGGGATCAAAACCGGGGAAATAAATCAGGAACCCGTTACGGAAACCGGACAGATATTTATTAAACATCGGGTTTTGATCACCAACAACTTCTTCAACCAATGAACGAATTCTGTAAAAACAGTTATTATATAATGAAAACAGTATCGACACGATTACTTCTTCCTCATTATTAACAATCTCTTCGCCAGCCACAACCTGCCCGCCAGATTCAACCAATCCGGCAATGATCAGGCGGTAAAGAGCCCGATAGGTTACAAATTCACCAATGGGAGAGGCTTGAATAATATCAGGAAGAGTTCTGTCACCACTGATCAATGATAGAATTCTGAACTCATCGATGCTAAGTTTTATCTCATCTTTTTTGCTCTTGGGATTCATCGTCAGTTTGACTTTGATATCATCAGGAGGCAGCACCTTTTGAATTTCAACCCACTCATCAATGCGGCGAGTCCCCTCCATAATAACATTCATAGTACTAAGCTCAATTGTAAACTGAGCATTCCGTGGTGAGACATTCTCATTAAATTTAAAATCACCCTCTTCCCACGAAAACAGATTATAAATAATCTCTTCTATCTGAAGTTTCAAACATTCTATGATTTCATCTTTTTCAAATAGATTCATGTCAACCAGAGTTGTCCCCAACTGGCGACCGGTTTGTTTATGCATCATGATAGCGCGTTCCAGATCATCCTTGGATATTTTTCCGCGCTTCAAAAGGAGGTTGCCAAAAAGATCTTCGGTCGAATTAATCGACGAAGCAAATATGATAGCACCATCCTTGAAGGCAATTTCTTTTTGCCTTGCTTTGGTCGTTATTTCCAGTATTCCCGATTTCTTGCCGGTTGCCAGCAATTGAAGAATATCTGGAAAAGAAACCGTTTTTAGATTTCCAACTAAACCCATATCAAACAATATCCCTGAATATTAATGATTTCCGGAACTTGTTACTATTCTTCTATTTCTTTTATTTTATCGGGATTTCGACTGGTATTCTTAAGTCAGAAGATATTATAATTTCCGCATTTTATTTGACGTAGTTGACCATTTTGTATAAACAATTCAACGGCACCGACTTGGGATATCTCAA
>DAOUVS010000361.1 GCA_030667525.1 Candidatus Zixiibacteriota bacterium
AGGTGACGATTATACGACTCAGAAAAGTTTGGCCGGAGAACTGGCCGACAATAATCTTTACCGAGCATCAATTGATGAGTACAAGACTATTTTGGAAGACCCTAATGTTGAAAATGAGGCACGTGCCAATATTAATTATATGATCGGCCGGTTATATTTTGATAATATAAGCGATTATGAAAACGCCGCCGCCTATTATATCAAGGCGCGAAGTCTCAATCCCGATGGAAGTTTCTATGATGAAGCGGGGCGCAGCTTGATCGCTTGTCTGGAAAAAATGGGTCGGGTTTTGGACGCCAAACGGGAATTGGATAAAACGGTAAATATCGATTCGGTCTATTCCGAGCACGCCGGCGAAACGGTAATTGCCAAAATTGGTGACAAGCCGGTGTTTATGTCCGATATTGAAGAAAATATTCAAAATCTCCCGCCCCAGATGCAAAAAGAATTTTTATCAAAAGAAAGCAAACTGGACGCGCTTAATGGATATATCGGGGTTGAGTTGATTTATCGCTCTGCAGTTCGTGAAGGGTACAATACAAACCCGGAACTTGTTAAAATGACCGAACGAATCATCAAACAGGCTGTGGTCGAACGGTACCTTCAAGAGAAAGTGATGGGTGATATAACCATCGATGACAACGATGTGCTAAATTTCTATCAGGCGAATAAAGAAGCCAAATACAAAGATAATGATTTTGAGACGGTAAAAGAGCAGGTCTATCGCGATTATCAAGGTATGAAATCTCAGCAGGCTTTTCAAAATTATGTAAACAAACTTGCGGCGGTTGAAAATGTGCAAATATTTGAGGAAAAAATAAAATAATTCTATGCGATACGCTACTCACATAATCGCACTTTTAATATTGTTAACTGGTTTTGTCAGCGGGCAGGATGCAGTTCCGATTGATACGGTTAAGTCTGCTACCGGCATTACGATTGAAACCGAAATCGATAAGGCCGAAATCTATATTGGTGATCTGATTAATTATCGCCTCACCGTCTTTTTTGATTCCAGTATTATTTTAACACCGCCGCCGATTGGCGCCAACTTGGGATCATTTGATGTCAAAGATTATCAAGCCGACGATGAAATAGACTTGGATGATGGCCGCAGAAAAATCGAAAGCCGGTTTCTTTTGACAACATTCACAACCGGCGATTATATTATCCCTCCGATCCCGATTGAATATATGATGCCCGACAGCACCAGAAAAATTCTAATCTCGGAGCCGATAGCTATCAGGGTCAGCTCCCTTCTCGCTGAAGACTCCGACACACTTGATATTCGGGATTTAAAGCCGCCGTTCAATTTTCAGGCATCCCGGGCCTGGCTGTATTATTTAATTGGCGGTGCACTTCTTATTGGCGCAATTGTCTTTTATTTAATTTGGCGATATCGTCGCAAGAAACAGCTACAAAGCGAATGGATCGATCCTCGTCAACCCTGGGAAATTGCTTTTGAAGGTCTGGCGATACTCAAAGAGAAAAACCTACCGGCGGAAAATCAGCATAAATTGTACTATATAGAACTATCCGAAATTGTCCGCGCTTTTCTCGGACGGATCTACAATATACCA
>DAOUVS010000230.1 GCA_030667525.1 Candidatus Zixiibacteriota bacterium
ATACTTCTCCGAGTCTCTTGATACCTTCGATGATGTTTTCATGCGAGGCATTTGAGAAATTAAGCCTGAGGGTATTTTCACCTTTTTTGTCCGGAAAAAACGGCGCACCATAAACATAGGCTACCTTTTTTTCAATCGCCTTTTGAAGTAATTCGGATGCTGACATCGATTTCAGCATTTCACACCACAAGAACAAGCCGCCTTCAGGCCGCGTCCAGGTGAATTCAGAAGGAAATTGTTTATCCATCTCATCAAGCATTAGTTGACATTTGGCACCATATTTTACTTTGAGTTTTTCGATATGGGTATCAATAGTTCCCGTACGAATAAACTCATTAATCATAAGTTGGGTAAAGGTGTTCGATTGCATATCGGCACCCTGCTTGATCTTCTCAAAGGTTCTAAGAATATTTGGGTGCGCGTTCACCCAGGCCACTCTTAAACCGGGAGCACAGATTTTTGAAAATGTTCCCAGAGAAATTACGATATCACCGCCCATTGATCTGAGACTTGGCAGATCTTCACCGGCAAATCTGACATCTTTGTAAGGATTATCTTCCAAAATCGGAACATTATATTTTAATGCGATGTCAATCAGTGCTTTTCTCCGCTCCAAACTCATTGTAATGCCGGTTGGATTCTGGAAAGTAGAAACTGTGTAGATAAATTTCGGCTTATATTTTTTGATATTATCTTCAAGCTGATCGGTCAACATACCATCGTTATCCATTTCAACCGGAGCATATCTGGCTCGATTGAAATCAAATGATAAGATTGCACCAACGTATGTAGGATATTCAGTGATGATATAATCACCAGGATCGATAAATGCATTTGAAGCCAAAGAAATTCCCTGCTGTGACCCGGAAGTAATTAAAATATTCTCCAGTTTGGTATCGGTTCCCTGCGCGGTCTCTCTCTCAGCGATAGCCTCACGAAGCTGTGGGACCCCCATTGTAAATGAATACTGCAAGGAACTTGATTGCTTTTCTTCAATAACTTTAACAGCCGCCGCTTTTAACTCTTCTAAAGGAAACATCTCTGGAGCCGGCAAACCGCCAGCAAAAGAAATAATACCCGGTTGTGAAGATATCTTAAGGATCTCCCTGATAATAGAAGCTTCCAAATCGGCAACATGCGACGCCAGAATCCAATTGTCCGGATTGGCGCTTACCTTTTCTTCTGCCATAGTCCTACTCATATCTTTCTCTCTTATTTTAAATAAGTATTTATATTTTTATCCTCATGAAAAAGATAATAAATTACCATCCAAAGTCAACCCCCAAACCGAATTTACAATACTAATATCAATCCAAAATTAATAAAAAATATGGTTGACATATCAATTTAATATTGTATTTCTATTCTATTACAACAAAACAATTTAGCATACTAAAGGGAGATACATATGTGTAAAGGCAAATTGACACAACTGATTTGTATTTTGTCAGCATTATTATTATTAAGTTTGGCCTGCAGCGAAAAATCAACAACCACTGGCAGCAGCGACGATGACACCGCCGAAGGCGCATTTGTAGCCATGGCTGTAGCAAGAGCTCTTACAAATATTTCAGGCTATCAGACCAGAATTGATATGATTACCGCCCGCTTTGATACATCGTATGCGCCATGTAATCCCATTTCACCGGTACAGGTTAATGCGATCACCTGCAATGAATATACCCTTGACTGGGATTCGGATTTGAATAGTTATCAATATATGGAGGTTATCGATAACCCTCAATTTATTGAACTGGGTGAAGAATATATATTTACAATAACTGGCAATTCCAGCGTTCCCTCTTTTATTGACACAATTGATTTCCCGGTAAATGAAACCTATGTTACCTCACCAACATATTATGGTACCGTATCGCTATCAGGATTTAATGTAACCTGGGAATCAGGAAACAGTGCTGGAACAGTAATGTTGTTTCTGATGGATGCACAAAATGATACAACGTTATATGTCGAAACCGACAATGATGGCGCCTACACATTTAATTCAACGGCATTGAGCGGATTAACCGCCGGGCAGTATGGGCTGCTTATGATACACGAAAACTGGGATTATATAACAGCGACAGGAATTGACCCGCGAAGTTTCATTCGTGCCAGAGTGATTAATATAACGCCAATAATTTTGCAGTAGTAATTATCATAAATTAAAAGAATAACCCCTGAGCAATCAGGGGCTATTTTTTTGGAATAAAGCGAAAGTGGAATAAAATTTACTTACAATTTTGTCCCGGCCAATTTTATTGCTGATGAACCGTAACGGTTTCTGATTGAGTCAATCGCCTCACTGCTCGCCGACATTTTCTCACCAACATCATCTTCCAATAACGACAACTGCCGGTTTTCTTCGTTTTCTATCAAATTTGATACTTTTACTCCCAATAATCTTACTTTGACACTTGGCCCGTATTTTCTCGGTAATAATTTTTTGGCTGTTTCAAATATTAATTTGCACTGATCGGTCGGATGCGACACTGTTTTGTCTCGGGTAATAGTTTCAAAATCGGATGAACGGATTTTAACTGAAATGGTTCGCGCCAGAAAACTGCCCTGACGAAGCCTCATGGATACTTTATCAGACAGCCAGAGCAGGGTCGAATATATCTTGTCAATATCATTTATATCTACAGTTAAAGTCGTCTCGTGGGACATCGATTTCTCATCAAGACGCTCCTCAAACGAATGAACTTTAGAAACACCTCTCCCCTGTGAGACCATATACAAAAATGTCCCGTATTTTCCAAAATATGCTTTTAGTTCTTTCTCAGTTTTTTTTGCAATATCACCGACTGTATATAATCCAATCTTCTCCAGCAATTTTTTGGTCGCCTCACCAATGCCCCAGATTGCGTCAACCGGTCTGGGGTAAAACATTTTTTTATAATCATCGACATCAATAATCGTCAACCCATCCGGCTTATTTTCACCTGAGGCCATCTTGGCCAAAATCCGCACCGGAGCAATACCTACCGAACAGCTAATATCTAATTCTTTTTTTATCTGCGCCTTCATCTGCGTTACCAGATTTTCAACTGTTCCAAAAATTCGAAAACATCCGGTGATATCCATCACGACTTCATCGACCGATATCGGTTGCACCTTTGGTGCATAGTTAGAAAATATTTTTTGAAGTAAAGCAGAGGTATAAACATAGCCCCTCAAAGTCCCTGAAATAATTACTGCTTCAGGACAAAGTTGTTTTGCCTTTTTTATAGGCATCCCGGAATGAACGCCGAATTCGCGAGCTTCGTACGAACAAGTTGACACGACCGACCGGAATCTCGGGTCACCGCCGACGATCACCGGTTTCCCTTTAAGTCTTGGCATATTTCGGGTTTCAAAAGCAGCAAAAAAGGCATCCATATCAACATGCATGATCACCTTCTCCCAGTTTTTTGTGCGATCTATTCCACCCATATTTTACTTATTATCCAACTGGTCTGGCGTTCATCAAAAGTAAGCTGAAAAAAATTCGATGAACTGTCAACCACCGCATAATGATGCACCTTAAATTGACCAATATCAGTTTTCCAGTCGCCGGTTACTTCGCTGACCTTATAGGTCCGTCCGTTCCAGCGAAACCTGACCGGTTTCATTTTGTGGTTAGCAAACAGCACCACCACCTCAATCGGCTCATCCATATCCTGATACATTTATTCTGTATTATTCTGGTAACAAAAATTTTCATTTAGATGACTCATTATGTACCCTGTGGGCGGTAGACGTCCTCGTTAGGGTTGTTTATTCTTCCAAAGCTCTCATCCTGTGACCTGCAGACTTACACTCCCCTCTCAACCATCCGCACCGCCGTTTCGAACCCGATTGGGCAAAGAAGTAAAAACAACAGCCAGCCCAAAACCTTTTTCACTTGATTCTCCGCATCAGACCAACAACTTTTCCGGCAATAGAAAACTCCGGCGAAAAGCGATCGACCCAGATCGGCTCAAAAGTATCGTTTTCCGGCTGAAGTCTGATCTTGTCGACTTCCGGGAAATACCGTTTGACCGTCGCTTCCTCACCGATAATCGCCACCACGATCTCACCTTTGTTGGCCGTTTCCTGACGGTTCACCAGCACATAATCGCCGTCGAAAATCCCGGCATCCTTCATCGACTCCCCTGTCACTCGAAGCGTAAAAGTCTCGCCGCTTGGTAAAAAACTAGTATCAACTGCCAGTTCACCTTCGATATTCTCAATCGCCGTAATCGGCGCACCAGCCGGAACCGAACCAACCACCGGAATCCGTCTCACCGGACCAGCGAGCGACCGTACCAGATCAATCCCGCGCGAAATCAGTTTCTCTCGCCTGATATACCCTTTTTTCATTAACGCCTCAAGATGCGCACGCACGCCGTTGGTGGAACTGATATTGAATTTCATCCCTATTTCCCTGATAGTCGGCGACTTACCGACCTCGGTGATCATCTTCTCGATATACTCAAAAATCTCTTTTTGCCTTTGGGTCAAAATTTCCTTGACCAAAACAAGCCTCCTTAGCCTGCAGATTATTCTGTTTCCTATTAATATAATTACTGCACAAATGTTCAGATGTCAAGAGAAAATATCGGATTTTATGCTCGATTACTTAATATGTGATATTGAAAATGTGATAATAGCAATATTTCAGTAATTTATAATAATCAACAAAATCAAATCTGTCCAAAAAAACCTTGAACAAATATTATATTTTGTTATCTTCCTAGATTATATTTTTAATTAGTTACAAGAG
>DAOUVS010000047.1 GCA_030667525.1 Candidatus Zixiibacteriota bacterium
CGCGTTGTTGTTAATGATACAATGCCGCCTGTTAATAATGACTCGACTGAATTTAATTCGGGGACATTAAATATTCATTACTATAATAGTAATATAACCATAGGCGGTTCATTTGATAAAGATGTTGGGGCAATGCACTTATGTTTTTATGCGCCAGGTTTTATTAATGATGTAAAACTCAGTGATCAATACTCCAATTATTTGTCTATAATGCATGACCAAATAGATGACTCTTTGAAGATATTGATTTATAGTTTTGATCGAGAAACAATATCTTCAGTTGAGTCAGATATATTAAATATTGAATATTCAGGTGCCAGACCTGTTTTAGCTTATGCCTCAGCAGCCTCGTATGATGGTGAAAAAATAAAAATAAACTCTTTTACTACACCGGATGTATTTACTCTTTCTCAAAACTATCCAAATCCGTTTAATCCCAATACCGAGATAAAATTTAGTCTTCCTTTTTCAAGCGATGTTACTCTCGAAATATTTGATATTACCGGACGAAAAGTTGTTACTTTGATAGACAAGAAATTATCAGCCGGGCCGCATTCGATTACCTGGAATGGCCGCGATAAGTCCGGTAAAGAAGTTTCAACCGGGATTTATTTATATCGAATCAGCACCGACAAGTATTCTGATACGAAAAAGATGTTATTACTAAAATAGATAGCTGGTTGGGAGCGCATGATTCTTGACCTAAACTCCTCAAATTCACTACCAAATCAATATTATTCCTGTTTCGTTTCCCCATTATATTTAGCAGTTAGAATATTTAACAATAGCTATAGGATTGTTGGTTTAAACTAAAAACGGAAAAGCGCCTGTCCTTCGAAGGAGGGAACCCATTTTGCTGTAACTTTAATAGTTACATAGAAATATAAGGAATTTTTGTTGAATATTTATGAGTCGTGACATTATTTTTGTAGTAAAATTGTAAGGGATTAAATATGTCAAATAGCAATAAAGCAATTATAATCGGCAATTCTGATGGAATCGGACTCGGCTTAACAAAAAGACTGCTGAATTCCGGATGGGCTGTGATTGGATTCTCCCGAAGTGCAAGCCCAATCAATAATGAAAATTATAATCATATTGTTGTCGATGTTACTTCATCGGATTATGAGGCCAAGTTATCAGAGCATTCAGGTGAAGAAATCTCTCTCTGTGTCTATTGTGCCGGGATCGGTGAACAGTTTGATTTTGAAAATCTTAAGCAGGAAGAAAAGACATTTCATGTCAATTTAATCGGCGCGGTCAAGACCATTGAGGCAATTCTACCTGGAATGAAAAGAAGCAAAAAAGGCCATATTATTGTTTTATCAAGTATTGCTGATGTTATTATCTCGCCTGAGGCACCAAGTTATAATGCCTCAAAAGCGGGATTGTCATCATATGTCGAATCTCTGGCATTGGCGGCTCGTCCGTATAATGTTGCTGTTACCAATGTTCGATTCGGATTTGTCGATACGAAAATGGCCAAAGGTGATAAATTTCCGTTTATGATGTCGGTTGAAAAATCTGTTGATTATATTATGCAATGTATCAAAAAACGCCCAATTCGATTCACACGGCCACGAAAAATGGCTTTTTTGGCATTGATTCATCGCTGGTTCACGCGCTTGCGCTTCTGATTTGAAAATTTATAACGGCTTAAGAAATATATGGAAAGATAATCAGATTTCGGTAAACTCTATATATAGAAGCCATTATGGATAAAATGAATCTTCTTGACAGAAAATAGAATCGCAATATATTGAATACGTACCGCCAAAGATAGAAGGACGCCGATGAAAATTTTTAATACTGCACTTATAGCGGTAATATTTATCCTGTTTTTTGCATCAACCGATGCTGAAAATGATCCATTTGACATTTTTGGATTTTCTCAAGACGATTATATGACCGCTGCGCAATTTCATGAATTTGAGGCAAAAATCAAAGCCGAACGGCTTGCGGAAGCTTGGGAGACTTATAATCAAATTCAACGAGTTTCTCAATATGATATGGCTGAATACAATGTTACATTTTACAAACTTGAAATGGAAATCAATCTGATCGAGGAATATGTTGATAGTGCCAGTTTGACAATGACTGCTTTGTCTTTGATCGACGGGCTGGAAATGATAGAACTCGATTTTGTCGATAGTATCATCGATCCGGTATGGTATCCCGAAACAGTTAATCTGACTGTTGATTCTGTTTATAACGGTTCTGGTCAATTATCATTTTCGCACGAAAACAACAAAGTGGTTATAACACTGGATCATCCCTATGATTCCGACGAAGAGTTTTTCATAACGGTCAGATACCACGGTCACCCGTACGCAACCTATGGATATGCATCCGGTTCGGTCAAGTTTCTTGGGCGCGGTCTCGCTTTCGGTTATCAAAATCATTATTTTAATAACGGAAGTACAATTCCGGTGGCCTATACTGATTGTCAACCGTACGATTCCCGTCGCTGGTGGCCATGCAAAGACACACCAAGCGACAAGGCTGATAGTATGGCTATCAACATAACTGTTGAGTCGCCATATTACTGTGCCACCAATGGTCGCTTAACCGGAATAAATCAGTTGCAGGGTTCACCGGGGCGGCGGACTTTTTTATATAAAATGAGTTATCCAATTTATACCAGTGTTGTCGCTCTTGCTATATCTGACTATACTATCTGGACCGATTGGTATTTTTACAATGACCATACTGATTCGATGCCGATAGTTAATCATGTTTATCCATTTTTTATTGAGGAAGCGCAGGAGAAATGGGATATAACGCCGGGGTGTCTGGAAATATATGCCGATGCTTTTGGCGAGTACCCTTTTATTGACGATAAGTACGGTCACTCCCAATATGAAAACTATGGAATGGAACATCAAACCTGCACCGCCATGCCGCCAATAGAATTTGCCCATTCAACTGAATATCTGATAATACATGAGATGGCTCATATGTGGTGGGGTGATATGATAACCTGCAAAACCTGGCATGATATATGGCTTAATGAGGGTTTGGGGACTTATGCAGAAGCTATCTATTATGAAGGTTTATATAATCTTGATGCCTACCATGCGCATATGAATTCAATAGAATATTTTGGCGACCGCTCGGCCTATGTGTACGATACAACTTATGCCAACAATGTTTTTAATATAGTTGTCTATCACAAAGGCGCCTGGGTGATGCATATGCTTCGAGGGGTTATAGGCGATGATCTGTTTTTGAATATGCTTCGGGCTTATGGCGATAGTGAATTTAAATATTGGACGGTGACAACCGAGCAGTTTATTAACTTCTGTAATAATTTTACCGGTCTCAATTTGAATGAGTTTTTTAATGATTGGGTCTATGGTATCTTGTATCCGGTTTACACCCGGAACTATTTTGTGGAGCCTGACCTGAGTGATGGTTCATATTGGATCTGCTATAACTTATTGCAAACACAAACCTATGGTTCTGATGTTTTTGAAATGCCGGTTGATCTAAGATTTTTTGCTGGTGATGAGGTTATTCTGGATACAACAGTTTTTAATGATGCCAGACAACAAGGTTTCTTATTCAAAGTTTCGGCGATTCCTGACAGTATTGTGGTCGATCCTGATAATTGGATAATCAATAAGGGATACAATATACCATGGAGTTATGCTCTTCTTCAGTTACCGCTTGATACCGCTAATGAATATACAGATTATCTTGATACAATTCTTTGCCGAGGTGGTTCCGGGCAAAATCAGTTTCAGATAATTAATGGGAGTCTGCCATCGGGGTTGTCGCTTGAAACACAATCAGGAATAATTTCGGGAGTTCCGAGTGAGTCTGGCGATTTTTCGTTTACGGTTCGCGCTGATGACAACATTAGTACATTTTATGATGAGGCTGAATATTTACTGACGGTAACTGGGGGGATTGGCTGGCCGGGTGATGCCAATAATGATGAAAATGTTAATATTCTGGATGTGGTTTTTCTGATTAATTATAAATATAAGGGTGGAGCGGCACCGCCGATACCGGAACTGGCCGATCCGAATAATGATTGTTCCATAGATATTCTTGATGTTGTTTATCTGATAAATTACAAATACAAAGATGGTCCTGATCCGGAACTTGGTTGCGCTGTGATTTCCAATTAATTATTTAATCTTTCTATCTGTTTCAGCAAATATAAAGGGACACAATTATATTATTTGGTTTCGTCGGCCAAAATGATGTATAATATATAACTATGGCATTATCGTATCGAAAATATCTTGACCCGGAAGTGGTTGGTAAACTAAAAGGGATGGAGTTGAAAGCCCGGTTGGTGGTTGAAGGGTTTATCGCCGGGCTGCATAAGTCGCCGTACCATGGCTTTTCGGTCGAGTTTGCCGAGCATCGGCAGTATATGCCGGGTGACAACATCAGGAATATTGACTGGAAAGTGTTCGCCAAGTCGGATCGGTACTATATCAAACAGTATGAAGAGGAGACCAATCTCAAGGCGTATTTACTGCTCGATTGTTCTGCCTCAATGGGCTACGGTTCGGGTGATACAATCAAACTTGATTACTCTTCGTTGTTGGTGGCGTCGCTCTCGTTTTTGATGTTAAAGCAGCGCGATGCGGTCGGGTTAGTGACCTTTGACGATAAAATCAGGCAGTTCATCCCTCCACGCTCCAAATCGGGTCATCTGCATGTTTTGCTAAGTGAACTGGCTAATCAGAAACCGTCGGACAGAACCGATATTGCGTCGGCTCTGCATCAGATGGCCGAACGGATCAGCCGCCGCGGTCTGATTATTATATTTTCCGATCTGCTCGATGAGCCGGATAAAATTATCTCAGGGTTAAAACATTTTCGGCATAAAAATCATGAGGTGATCCTGTTTCATATTCTCGATCCGCGGGAACGTGATTTTGCGTTTCCGGCTGAGGCGATCTTTAAAGATATGGAAACCGGCGAAGAGATCACAACGCTGCCGTGGCAGATAAGAAAGCATTATGAAAAAGCGACCAAAGATTTTTCTGACCGAATTGCTTACGAGTGCCGCCAGAGCCGGATAGATTATTATCTGATTGATACGTCAAAACCATTTGATCTGGCGCTTTACGCCTTCCTGGCTAAAAGAGAGAAACTGTATTAAATGTAGTATAATAATCAAATGGATAATATTTTACCATTTTCAGTAATTACTACCGATAGATTAACTGCCGCAATTAGTTCAAGCATACTAAGTCAATGGGGTAAGTATTTACCTATTTTAGAGCAGCCTCGAAAACAAAGACCAGATGCAAGAATAGAAGCTCAAAAAATTACAAATTTATTAAGACTTTCCAATATTAATAAACTTATTGAAATTGGTCTTGATAAAGAGACTTTATCATTATTAAATCAATTTCAGACGCCCAGTAATGTAAGTATAGTTAGCCTGAAAAAATTAAATTTATTATCTAATTTAGAAATTGAGAATAAATCAATCCTTCCTTTTAAAACGTCAAATGTATTGGCTGCGCTTTATACTTCTCTTCGACAAAATAAACAATTAAAAATTGATGAAAATGCAAATGAATATTATGAGTTAAATAATTTCAAATCTGATAAGTTAGTTATTGTAGAAGATAGAGATGATATTGGATCCGTCATCGGGATTAATTATGCTTCATTTATTAATGCACATGTAAAAATTTTAAAAGATGTTAAAGCCGATTTACAAAATATAATAAGTCTTTTATTTAAAGATTATGAAAACGCGCGTAATTCAGATGAAAAAGAGCAGATTGGAAATGAAATACTATTAGGCCTTGACTGTGGTACATCACAGATAAATTTTGGGAAATACAAACAGGTTATTTTCTTTTCAAAAGATATACCATATGGTATCACGATTTCGCAAATACCAACGTCACATTTTCCAATTTCCCCAACATGTGGAATTTTTACTTTAAGAAACCTTGTTTTTGATAAACCAATTAGGACAGTATTACTGGTTGAGCCAAAAACTTGTGGGGTTTCTGAGAGTACGATACTGGGAAAATTACTAAAAAATAAAAATGTATTTTATAAAATTCTAAAAGGCAAAACTGCAAATCCATCAAATGTTGAATTTCACATCGAGCATTTACCATTTGATTTAATAATATTTAGTACACATGGTGGTTATCCAAAAGGAGATAGAATTAGAATCGAATTTTCTGACCCAAAAGACAAGCTCCATAGTCTTACATTTAGAAGATGCTATTCAATCTGTCCAGTAAAATATAGTGACAAATTTGAAGTAAAGACTTTTTATGAATTTGAGGAATTTGACAAAATTAAATGGGGTACAAAAAGTATAAGATTGCCGTCAAATTTTGAGCATATTTATCGAAATTGGTATGATGACAAATTTGCCAGAGTAATTGAAAGACAAGACAATGTAGATTTAAAATTTGCCAATGCAATACGATTATATAAAGAAAATTACTTCCCAACCCTTCATGAAATGGGTAATTATTCTGGTCCAATAATTTTTGCCAATATATGCTGTTCATATCATAATCTAAGTACTCATTTTTTATTTGGTGGAGCACGATGTTATTTAGGCACCGCTTTAGATATATTAAATCCTCTTGCTGTTGAATTTGCCAATCTATTATTTTCTCAGGATGATACTATTTCAAATATTGTATCTTCATTTAATTCAAGCCATTTTGGCAAAAATAAGATTGCACCTTATGTTTATTTGGGTTCTCCAAAAACAAAAATTAGATTTTCATCATTTGATAATAAAGAGTATTACATATCCAATATTAAGCATAGGTTGATTTCTGTAGAGAATTATATGAAAAAAAATCCATTGAGCCAATTTCATGAACGAAACAATTGGGTTATTAAGATGCTAAATAAAGAATTGGCCGATTTGAATAATTAATTCTTAATCAATATTAACGCAACTTGTT
Source organism: Candidatus Zixiibacteriota bacterium (assembly GCA_030667525.1). GTDB lineage: Bacteria > Zixibacteria > MSB-5A5 > GN15 > PGXB01 > JAAERC01. Next base: position 6,921 of record DAOUVS010000047.1, read on the forward strand.
GGCTATAAATCTGTATATTCTATTATTAACATCATAAATAATCGAACCATTAAGGTGAGGTGAATCTTGAGTAAAAATTATAAAACACGTTGTGTTTCTCTGTCAATCTCGGATCAGCTATCTTCTTTAGAATATAGTTCGTTTTCATCCTTAATTATCTTCTCATTTCTCTTTGTTTTTTCAATGTTTCTATTATCGGCGACACAGATATATGCCGGGGTGATTGAGGGTGCAGTATATGATTTTGACAGCAACGAACCTATTCCGGTGGTATCTATTCGGGTCGAGGGGACCGGGAAATCGATGGCAACCAATGATGATGGCCGTTACCGTCTCAGGCTTGATAATGGAACCTACCTATTAAAATTCAGCCATATTGCCCATTATTCGGAAACAATTGAAGTCACTGTCACCGATAGCGTTATTAATCAAGATGTGAAGCTAAGGCCATCGATGATTATTTTAAAAGGAATCAAGGCTTACACCCGCGCCTATGATCCGGCTCAGAAAATTATTGCCGAAGCGATCAGGCATAAACAAGAGATATTAAATAAAATCAAAAGTTACTCATTTGATGCCTATGCCAAATTGGTTTTGGCGAATCGAAGTAAAGACAGCGCCAATATTATGATGATTGTCGAATCGCAAACCGAATCTTTTTGGGAGTCTCCTGATAAATATAAAGAGATAATCCTGGCCCGAAAACAATCGGCCAATATAGAAGGTGCCAACAATATGATAGGGATCGGTGGGTTATTGAATTTTAATCAGAATAGGCTCGATTTTGGCGAATTTTTGGTTGTTTCACCAACGGCCAAAGATGCGCTCGATTTTTATAATTATTATTTATTAGACACCCTTTATATAGATAATCAGCCGGTTTTTCATCTTGAGATCGAACCAAAAAGTGATACAAAGCCGCTTTTTATCGGGACAATTGATATTGCCGATTCGACCTATGAGGTTGTTGGGGTTGATGTTCGGTTTAATAAAGCAATTGACATGCCTTTGTTCGACAGCATTACCTATAGCCAGCGATATGCAGAATTTGAAAACGGTTTTTGGATGCCGATTGAAATCAGATTTAAGGGGAACCTCGATATTCCATTCCCCGGGCTGCCGCCGCTTTTGTTGACATATATTGGAACGCCGCACGATTATACAATAAATTTGGTTCATGAAAAAGATACCTTTGATGAATACGTTATTGAGGTTGACAAAAACGCTGATGATGTCGATTCGGCTCAATGGTTTGCCGGACAAATAGTTCCACTGACTGAAAAAGAGCAATTAGGTTATAAAAGAATCGATTCGCTCGAAAATGCGTCGGTACCTCTCTGGAAAAAAGCCGTGATGGTTCCATTGGGAGCTTTGGCAATAACAATGTTTGCCGAAGATGTTTTTCATTTTAATCGGGTTGAAGGGGCCTATCTTGGAGTTCCTATAAATAAAAAGGATGTTTTCCCGGGTTTAGATCTTAGTTTTAAATCTGGCTGGGCCTTTAAAGGCGAAATTTGGCAGAATAGCCTGAAAGCTGATTATTATTTATCCGAAAAACGACGACGTAATTTTAGTTTTGGGTATCATAAGGAAGTTACCAAGCGACCGGCAGTTATGCCTGGTTCTGGTGAAAATGTTACTTTTCTGGCGTTATATGATAAGATCGATCCAAATGATTATTTTCTTGAGGAGGGGTATTATCTAGGTTTTTCAACGAAATTACTTCCAAAGTTAAATATATCAACAACTTACAGTGATTATTTGCAATCTTCGCTGGAAAACAGCACAGAATTTTCATTTTTACGAAAAAGCAAGAGACATCGCCTAAATCCAGACATAAATGACGGCCGGCTGCGCTTGTTATCGGTGTCAACCGTTTGGGACACAAGACCTTTAATGAAAAATAAAAGCGAGATCTTCAAAATGGATGTCGCCACTTATACGGTCTTGAAGGCCAGTTTTGAATATGCCGGTCCAGGTTTGATGGATAATGATTTTCATTATAAACGGTATAATATTTCAATAAATCATAATCAGCGACTATTTGGACTGGGACAAAGTCAGTTATATTTGGCCGGTGGATTTTCTGACGGCGATTTGCCTTTGCAGCAGAATTTTATGGTAAATCACAGCGGATATGTCTTTAGCTCTCCCGTTTCATTCAAAACTTTGGGAGAGAACAACTATGAGGGTTATGAAGGAGCTGTGATCTATTTTTCACATGATTTTGGACGGAATCTGTTTGAATGGAGCCATATTCCATTAATAAAAGATATTCCATTTTCGTTGGGGATTCATGGTGGTGCCTTTTGGACTAGCCAGAACTCCGAAAATAGTATGCAAACAGTTGCATCTTATGGTGTTGCGGAAAAAGCATATAGTGAATTAGGATTTTCAATTGGTAGAATAACGCCATTTCAATTCCGGCTATATTTTACCTGGCAATTATCAGATTACGAAACCGATAAATTTGCTATAACTATAGGTGGAGACCTGTTTTAGGTTTATTCAACTTGATCTTTTGACAAATCAATAGCAGAATATATCTCCAGTAAAACAGCGTCTTGTAACTCATTGTTATCAACTGACATAGATGAAATCGTTAAGAACTCGGGTTGAGAGATTTCTTTTAACTTAATTACCTCTTCTGTCTCTATCTCATTGTCTGGCACAAATATAGTTGTTTTGGTCTCAATCGGTTGTAGATCAGCGGCAAAAGTTCGATCAAATGGATAGCCGGTCAGTTTTTGAAACCACCAGTAATAGGTCATGTTGTTCAATGGAATTGAAAGCAGTTCAAATATTTCTTTTCGCTTTGCTATCCAACGACTTGAGGAAAGATAGGGATCGCTTGCAATAACCGCTGAAATGCGGCTTTCTTCGCGGCTGGCACCAATAACAGCATCGGCCCCAAGATTAAATCCGACCGCGATAATCGGTGAGGTCAGCATCTCATGAATATTCAAATAGGCAATCAAATCAACCAGGTCATCGGCTTCATAATCTCCGGCAAAGTGGTATGATCCGCTTGATAATCCGCAAGCTCTCTGATCGTAAGCTATTACTATTAGTCCGGAGTCAAGCAGCGGCGAAATATATGGTATAATTGCAGTTCGGTCGGTATCATCGGAATGGAGCAGAATCACTGTTCCTTTTGAGGGAGTTATATCCAAGCTGTCAGGTTTGAAATATAGACAGGCGAGTTTTATATTATCATTAGTCAGAATTGTCAGGGTATCCGGATTCAGACCTGCTTCGATGAATATGGTCGGATCATTTTGTTGACTATTTTCGGCGTTATCAGTGTTGTTTTTGTCGGATCGTGAAATTATATCAGGAACCATAATCAGAGGGTAAATAGCATAAAATGTTATAATCAGAACCACCAGAACCAGAACTGTTGTTGTCTTCACAATTTCTTTGGTTTTTTTACTCATTAATTTGGCCATATCAAATCAATCCTTATAATAGTCTATATCTTATAATTTATCGGTTATCTAAATTAAAAAATAATAATCTATCAGCAACCAATTTCCTTAATAAAAATATCATTTATTATTAAAATATAGAATTTGGTGACGTACTAATTTATAGATGAGAGTTTTTTGATGTTAAATGAAGGTTATCGTAAATGCTTGAGATGTATATAATATCAGCCAAAAATGACAATTTTATAATACCAAGCTGTTTGTTTTTTGACCATATAGAATAAAAAATGTGGAAATATGTGATATATGGCAATTTTTCTATTGACATAAACAAACTTTCTACATATATTCCTAGCGACTGAAAGGTGTTATGTCCGCAGTTAACCTTTTTAACCAAAGTTATAAGGTAATATTGGTCTTCTAAAAACACAAGTTCTATGGTGCATTGCTAAAAGCAGCGTTACTCAATTTCTACAAGGGCGGTAAAAAATCGCCAAAAATAAGGAATCTACGTATTAACAGAACGTAGCAAAATTAGCAGGGCTTAACTGACGGCAATTTTGACCGATAGGTGATAGTATAAATCACCTTGGTTATGTTGCCAGAGAAGATCAAAATAATTTCCAAAGGAAGTTGTTTATAGGTAAAGTAGCTAAGGGATAGTAAGAGAGAGAACTAACTTTTAGGGAGGCTAATATGCCCTACCGTCCCATAGTCTCATGGCTTCGACCGATTATTGGCACCGCCGTTCTGCTGATTCTATGTTCAGCAGGTGCGCTTTACGGTGAAGATTTGTCCAGATATTATGATTTAGAAATTTTTGTTGGTGACACGACCGGATCACCAGGAGAACAAAATTCGAAAATCTCGCTTTATTTGAAAAATTATTCAGACACAGTTGCTGGTTTTAATCTTTGGATTCAACTTAGTCGTCCGGATATTATGGAATTCCAATCCACTCTGGATATTATTCCATATGAGGTTCACTATATATATACCGAATGGGATACCAGCAGCCCGCCGATTCCACTCGATTCGGTGGTTGCCTCTCCAACCTGGGTTTGCACTAACGGAGCTTTTCCCACCTGCGTCGATTCGGTAAATTTGCTTGGTTATTACCATTGTGATACTTATTCGGGGCCAGATTGCATTGATTCAACTTTTGTCGAATGGATTCCCGGAATTGACCCGGTGTATATTGAATTAAAAGAGGCTTATGTTGGGAATATTGATACACTTGAAACGCTGGCTCAGGGCTGGGAATATATTACGACCCGTTCCTTGTCAGAAAATGGTCAGGATATGCTGATTACCGCTTTCGCCGATCAGGCCGGACCTCCTCCTGATACTCGAACCTCTGGAATTGGCTACCCTCAATATGGTGCCATGCCGCTGATTAAAATTATGGGTGATATCTTTCCGATGGACGATACTGTTTCCATCCGGACAGCGTCAATTATGATTGAGGCCAGCATTATTGATTATTTTGGTTTTCCCGATGAAGAAGGGAATAGTATTGGGGTGCTATCCGAGGAAATTGAACATTTTACACATTTTATGTGTGAGCAGTGGCTGATTCCGGATGAAATCTGCATGTATTGGAACCGGGTGATGGAAACTGAGTGCCCACAACCGGAAGGATGTGACTCGATTGCTGTTGATACGATTTTGCATGGATATCTTGATGTCGACATGTGTTGTGATCCTGTGGCAGACACCTGTGTCACAAAACTTGAGGAATGGCAGTGTGCCAGTCTATTTGGTGGCACCGGGGTTTGGAATGCCGGCAGTCTCAGAATTGTCAATGGTTCGATTACGGTTGAGATTCCTGATCCTTATATATGTGGTGATGTCACTGGAGATGGCATTATTAATATTAATGATATTATATATTTGATTAATTACAAATACAAGGGTGGCCCTGCACCAGTGCCGATAGAATCGGGAGATATGGATCATTGCAGCGGGGAGATAAATATTAATGATATTATATATTTGATTAATTACAAATACAAGGGTGGCTCTGATCCCGACTGCTGTGGGAAATAGGATGTATAGCAAGAATTTAATAATACCTTAATTGGTTATTAATATTAGAAAATGAAATTAAAAGAAAAGAAAGGAGGTGGCACTTAAAGAAGTAATTTACAACACGCGCTCGGAAGAAAGAACTTTTGTTTAATCTTCTTATTTCGAAATTGGCGTTTTCGCTTGGCTTGTGGCTCTCGCCTTTGGGAACGGTTATGATTTCGAAATGACGAGGGGGAATACAGATAACTCGAAAGGGTTATCATTAGAAAACTAGAATTAGTTAGAAAACGAAACAAAATAGGAGCACAAGATGAAGAGACTTTCATTACTATTTGCTTTATCTATTGTACTTCTTTCTTTTGGGCTTGCAAATGCGGTTCTCTTTGATGTTCAAGTGGACCCCACCAAAACTTTTGTCCATCCGCAGGACGCTAATACCTACTACATGGGTAATACCCCTGTGTATCTTGACATCATGCTTGGTGGCGAAGCCGGAACGGGTGAGCTCGGTGGTATAAGTGAGACTCACATATTCTATTCGCCGACCGGTGACAATGTCATCTGGGGTACCGCTGGTGCCGAAATCAACGGCGCAATGGATTTAATGAATGACTTTGATGGTGGAACAATCTGGGGTATGCTAAACATGGTTACTCATTGGGGTTTTGACGGCGCCTTGCCGGATACCTTTAACCACAGTGGTATTTCGATGGGCGGTATGCCAGAAAGTGACCCAATACTAACCCGTTATCGGTTCTATTTCCAGGTTCCGGTTGTCGGCCATGATGTCACAACTGATGTTGTTGAAATCTGTGTTGATTCTATGGGTTATCCGCCAGATCCAACTTATGACTGGATTTTCCCGATTAAGGCCGATTTCGGTGGCCCGTTCTGCTTTAATTTTGTCGGTGTCCCGAATCTTCCGCCGTTTACTGATGGCGGTCCGGTTGCTCTTTCTGTAGAGCATGATGTCGACTTCTTTGCAGCCTTCACTTTGGACGATGCGGAAGGCGATGCGGTTACCGCTGTTGTCGCTCTTGACGAAACTGCGACTCCAATAGGTACCGTTACTTTTGGTGGCGGATGGGATTACACCTGGACTTATGATCCTCCATGCACTTGGGTAACAGATGGAATATCACACACCGTGACTTTCTATGCTGAGGATAATGTCAATGGACATGCCGCTCCGATTACAGAAGGATACGTAGTTTCATTGGCCGCTACCAACACCGCTCCGGTGATTGGTGGTACAGGTTGTAGTGGAGCTATTATCGTTGCTGGTGTTGATGCGCCAACTGTTGCATATTTCTCCGCAACTGACGACAACGGCGACGCCGTCGTTTGGTCATACGTGGCTGATGAAGCTCCGGCTGGTACTGTTGATCTTACAGCTGGTGTCTTTACATTCACTCCTGTTACTGCTGACGAATTTGAAGGTGTCAGTGATGATGGATTTTTCACATTTACAGTTACCGTAACTGACTGCGCCGGTGCCACTAGCTCCTGCGACGTCACTTATCAAGTAATCAGTGAACTTCCGTTCTTTATTAAATTACAACAGCATCTGTCACAAGATCAGTGCCCGTATGCCTATCTTGGCCAGCATGCTTATGTTGACGTCGTTCAGGAACAAGGTTCCGAGAACAATCTCGGTTTTGACTTCCTGATTGCTTATGACAACTCAGCTCTTGCTTTCATGGGTGCCTATGGCAACCCGGTTCTCTTTGATGAGCCGGGCGACTATGAATGGGAATACTTCACTTATCGCTTTGTTGACAACTGCGGCGGTTCCTGCCCGTCAGGTATGCTTCAGGTTGTTGCTATTGCCGATCAGAATGATGGTTTCCATTCTCCAAAAGAGACTGTCCTTCCTGAGGACTTTGTTCTCTTTACCATGGACTTCATGGTCACCAACGACTACACTTTGGAATGCTCGTTTGTGCCGATCTCCTTCTTCTGGAGAGATTGCACAGACAACAGTATTGCCATGAACAAGAGAAGCGCTCCGGCTCTTGAAGTTGTTCAGGCAATTTCCAGAAATGTCTTTGGTTACAATGGTACTTACTTCCCAATCACAGATGGCACAACTGGATTCCCGACCTTTACTGGTGCCCAGGATGATTGTTTGCTGGTTGGAGAGGATAAGTTTAACCTCCCGTTCGTCGATTTCTTCAATGGCGGAATCAAAATCTGCTGTTCTGATGACATCGATGCTCGTGGCGATATCAACCTGAATGGTGTTTTGAATGAAATCGCTGATGCGGTTGTCTTCACCAACTACTTCATTTATGGTAATGCTGCCTTCACAATCAATTATGAAGGCCAGAAAGCTGCCACCGACGTTAATAACGACGGTATCGTGCTTTCAGTGGCTGATCTTGTTTACTTGATTCGTGTAGTAGTCGGCGACGTCCTTCCGATTGATAAGCTGAACCCGAATATGGTTGCAGCCAATATTGCTCAGGATGGACAGTTGGTTACAGTAGATGTTGAGCTTGGTGCTGCTCTCTTTGTCCTCGAAGGCAATGTAGAGGTTAATCTTGCTCAGGATGCATCACACATGTCGATTTTATCAGATGTCGTGGATGGTAACACTCGCGTTCTGGTTTATAGTTTTGATCAAGGCGCTACCTTCAGTGGTAACGTCCTGAACACAGATGGCAAAATGATTTCGGTTGAAGCAGCTGACTATAGTGGTGTTGCTGTTGCTTCCAAAATCCTTCCGTCTTCGTTCATGGTCAAGAACTTCCCGAACCCGTTCAACCCTACCACCACCATTGAAATGGCCCTCCCGGTTGCTACCAACTGGAATCTGACCATTTATAATGTTGCTGGACAGAAAGTTGCCGAGTTCTCGGGATTTGCCGAAGCAGGCATCAACAATGTTGTTTGGGATGCCGCCAGCTCAGCTTCCGGTATCTATTTCTACAAAGTCACGACCGAC
>DAOUVS010000327.1 GCA_030667525.1 Candidatus Zixiibacteriota bacterium
CAGTTTTTCAAGATACTTGATAAATCCAAAACCGAAGTTCATTTTAATGGTGAATGGTTCTCAAAAATGAATTTTCAGGAAATTATGAATTTGGCCTCTAAATTTACCGTGGCACGGATACTGGAACGGGATGATTTTGAGAAAAGATATAAGGCCGGCAGTCCGATTTCTATCCATGAACTATTTTACCCATTGATGCAAGGTTATGATTCTGTTGCAATTAGGGCCGACGTCGAAATTGGGGCGACCGAGCAGAAGTTTAATCTTCTAACCGGTCGAAGCATTCAGCAGGATTATGGGATTGAACCGCAGCTTGTTCTGACGACGCCAGTTCTGGTCGGTCTTGACGGACACCAGCGAATGTCAAAATCTATTGGTAATTATATCGGCATTGATGAATCGCCCAAAGATATTTTTGGCAAAGTTATGTCCATTTCTGATAGTATGATTTATTCCTACTTCGAGCTGGTCACAGATGTATCAATCGATAGGTTATCAGAGATTAAAGAACAACTGAGTGATAAAAATGCAAACCCGATGAATATGAAGAAGGAACTCGGCGAGACATTGGTTGCGATGTATCACTCCGCCGACGCGGGGAAGGGAGCCCGTGAAGAATTTGAGCGGGTTTTTTCCAATCACGAATTACCCGATGATATCCCGGAGTTTGATTGTTCCTCCTATAAGGAAGCGGTTTGGATTGTGACGATTATGACTGATAGTAAACTTTCCAAATCAAATGGTGAGGCACGCCGTTTAATCAAGGGTGGCGGTGTTTCGATAGACGGAGAAAAAATAAGCGATGAATATCTGGAGTTGAATATAAAAGATGGCATGTTGTTAAAAGTTGGAAAACGAAGATTTCTAAAACTAAAAAGAAAATGATTTTTTGAAACTTATCCGGCTTTAGGTCATTATAAACAATATGAAAACTGCTTCTAAAATATTTATATTTTTTTGTTTGGTGCTAATTGTTTCCGGCTGCGGTGGCGGAACCAAAATTCTTGGCATCAACGAGCGGGAAATAAACCGTCCCAGGCTACCATCCCAGGTTAAAATCGATCCCCATGCCTGGAATTTCTTCATAAATGGAACTATCTTTGAATCAATGGGTGAGATCTATATGGCCAAAGATCAGTATGCCCGGGCCCTTGATTCGGTGCCAACTTCGAATGTAGTGAAATATGCTTACGCCTCGATGTTATCAAAACTAAAGGAATATAGAAAAAGCATCAATGAGGCTGAACTGATATATCCAAAGAATGTTGACGATTGGTTACTTATCGGAAATAATTATCGTACGCTGGCAATATATGATTCATCACTATTGTCATATCATAATGCTCTTGAGATTGACTCCAATATAGTTTCAATCTATTATTTTATGGGGGCATTTTATCAGCAGGCGAATAATCTTGATTCGGCTATATGGGCTCATCGCCATGTGGCCAGATTGAATCAGGATTATAACTCCTATCAGCAAATGGCAAATTTGCAATTAAAAGCCGGGAGAATTGAAGATGCCAAAAAAAGTTTTTATCAATCGCTGACCCTTGATTCCACGGTAAATAATGTCCGTTCTTATCTGGCCCTGTCTGCGATTTATGAAGAAACCGGTGATAAGGTTATGGCCGCCGAGATGACCGAATCGGCGGAGCGATTGGAACCGAATGATCTTTTGATTCAAAACAGACTACTTAGATTTTACGAAGAAAACGGCCAACTTGACAAAGGTATTGAAACGGCGAGAAAGATTATCGATCTTGATCCTGAAGATAAATCGATCAGACGGCGACTGGGGATTTTGTATTATCGTGCCGACAGTCTGAAGCAGGCCGATTCTTTATTTACAGCTTTGATCGATTCCGGCGAAGATAATCTTGTTAATTATTATTATGCCGGGCAGGTATCGTTTGCTCAAAAAAATTATGAATCATCCAAAAAACATTTTGGATGGCTAACGACGGAAGCTGATACCGTGTTGGACGGGTGGATGAATCTGGCGCGAGTTTATTTTGTTCAGGATTCGATTGATCAGGCCATAAATGTCTATGAGGCATGGATCAATCATATGCAGAAAATTCAAGATTCGATGATTATCTTATACTCAATGGCAGCGGCTAATGAATCGCGTGATAGTGTTGATTTATCCATCAGTCAGTTTGAACTTGTTATAAAAAATCAACCTGGTAATGCATTGGCCTATAATTATCTTGGTTATATGTTGGCAGATCGCGGGATGAGGCTTGATTATTCGCATCAGCTTATTCTCAAAGCATTGGAATTGGAGCCGGAAAATGGCGC
>DAOUVS010000015.1 GCA_030667525.1 Candidatus Zixiibacteriota bacterium
ATAATCTTGCGTTATTTATTATCCCTCTGCTAGGCGCCCTTAAGACCGTTCTTATATTAATGATCTTTTCCATACTGGGGTTAAAATTATTTGATGCCACACTATTGGCTATTATTGATACGATTAGCTTCAGCCAAATAATTTTTGGGAGTATTCCTGACCATTTTCCAATTAGTGGATTTCTATTTGCGATCCTTTTTTATATGGCAACAATTACGATTATAAAAGGCTACAAATATAGTAAATCTTTTTGGTATTCCAACGGCGTATTACTCTTTGGAATAACTATCACCAATATTATTCCCTTTGCTACAGTATTTTTCTTGACATATATTAAACAGCTAAAACTTCGACATTCTTTTATATCAACAATCAAGATTATGATTTCAATAGTAGTGATTAATCTAATTGTCTTTTTTTTAGTTAATTTTATCTATAATAAAAGTATGTCATTTAATATAGAAGAAAGATCTAATGAATATGTTTATTTTAGGAGTGAAGTATTTAAAACTGCGATGGCTTTCCCATCTACATTATCAAACACTTTAATAGGAACGAACCCACCAATAGCTGAAAATAAGTTTGGCATAATTAATAATGATAAATATAAAATAATGTTTACATATGAAAATTCGCCAAAAGACGGAATTGACATTTGGGATATCAAAGATATTGTAATTATTATTATTATATTTGTATCAATTTTAGGTTTGCTAAAGAGTGGGGATAAGAGAAAATTGATTGCCTATATATGCCTATGCATTATAGCATTCAATTGGATATTGCATTCATTTTATGGAGATGAGTTGTTTCTCTATTCACAACACTGGCAGGTTCCGTTATTAATTCTTTTGTCCGGACTTTTGTATTATGGCTTAAAGGGTCGCGTGGTATTATTGTTAATAACTCTATTTATGGCTCTAAATAATTTACGTTTAGTGGTTTACATGTTGGATACTTTTTCTAAGTGCCAATAATATATAACAATTATTCTCATCAGACTATACAGGACTTGTGTATTAATCATCGATTAATAATATCAATCTAATGCCGATAAATAACGTATTGAAAATAACAAGGAAATGTAATATTTATTAACAGGTTATCAAATTTATGTCACTTTCATTGTTGGAGCCAATAGTTGTTCATTTTCTGACCAGCTAAACGCTAAAAACTGCTAAATGGATAATCGTTGTAACCTATAGTGGCAGTGAATATTATGAGAAATAGAGAATTTTAACAAAATTTACCACAATTACTTTTTTTATGGCATAAGGTTTGATTGCTATCTTAAATTGAAACATTAAATTAGGGAGATAAAATATGTTGGAAACAAAGAATAAGACAAAGTTTTTATCTTTTTTGTATGTAGCTTTTGCAGCCATTTTGCTGTTTTTTTCCACGTCTGCCAGATTATCAGGGGCTGATCCAACATGGATGGTGGATACCTCTTGGACATTAAATAAGCATATTAGGACAGCGGCTATATGTTATGGTGCAAACAACAATCTTGATGTAATGGGATTTGTTGGTAGGCATTACGATTTAGTGATTAATGTTGGTAACAACGAGGAAACCGCTGGAAATCCACAGGATACTTTAAAGTTATATAATTCTAATATAAAAAATATACGATATATTCAGTTGAATGCGGCTCGGATGTTTACCTATCAGGGCAATTCTTACGGACATGATAACGATTCAATGGACATTGATTCTTTCTATACAAACAGAGGATGGGATGATTCAACGGCATTTTTATGGACAACTGATAGTGTTGTAGTTGAGGGATTTGGATTTGGAGGTTACACTCCTGACACTTTTTATATTGGTGCCGGGAATAAATTACAATCCAGCTTATGGGGTTCCCCAAGAGCTTGTTTAGATTACAGGGAAGATGCTACTAATGCTTATCTTCGGTGGAAATTTTTCCACCAAACTGACAGTGGTTGGACTGGTGGTCCCTATGATGGCGTAATGGAAGATGAAGCGGCATATTATTATGGCACTGGAACACCTATGTATCCATTTAATGATAATGGCACTTCTGATAATTGGCTATATGGAGACTGGCTTGATATTCAGGACTGGTCTGGATCGGGGTTAACACATCAACAAGTAGGGGATAGCTTATCAATTCTTATGTATAACTCCGCTACCAATACCGGATGGGCTAAGGATTTGGCCGACACGGCTTATGCTCAAGAAAAAATGTGGCTGAGGAATATAGTAACATCATCTTTATCTCCCGGCCAAAACGATAGTTGGTATATGGTTAAGGGTGCTGGTGCTGGTGCATTACTCATAGAAAACGGGCTTGAAGTATTATCATCAGCTTATAATGGTCTTTCAATTTGGCGTGCAATGGATTCTATTATTGCATGGGACACTGCGTATGCTGTAATTTGGACAACAATCAGAGAACGTGATACAACTTATCTTTCGGATGCCCCGACAGAAAGCGGTTTAGACAGGTCGCAAATGTATCAATTATCTTATTATTATATGGGGGTCATCCCTGATAGATTTTTCTTGATGATACAAGGAAATGACCCTAATCATTTACCTAATAGTTATCAGGATCAGGATAGTTTGTGGAATTGGTTTGGTGCTTTAGAATATGATGTTGGATTTCCCGATAGTGCAAGATATATAGATACTTCAGGGACGGATGGTGCAAGTCAAACCTTCAATATTTATCGTAGAGATTATACGAGAAGTGATGGTAGAGATGTTATAATTTTTAGTCGGTTGAATTGGTCGTGGAATTATGCCGCTTATGAATATGGAGCATCAACCGCCGTTCCAATAGCTCTTGGGGGAACTTATCAACAATTATATGCTGATAGTTCACTTGGAACGGCGACTGAAACTGCAAGTATTAGGAATGTTGAGGGATTGATATTTATCTCCACAAATACAGACGATCCGGGTGTTGAACCTGATGATGATACTCTTGCGGTCATTATTGATACAATTCCCCCTGCCCCAATATTTGATCTGGAAGTGTCCACTTTACCGGAAAATAACAGCGGTTTGAACAATCCATTAAATTTGATATTTAATGGTAATGACATTGTCTCATATGCAGTAATATTTAATAACAACAGACGGAACTTTGCCAATATAGAATATTAGCAATATGAAACATTAGAAAATAATAATTCGATTTAGTTATTAAAGGCAGAAAGAGTAATTTTCTAAACTTCCAATTATTCTTTCTGCTTTTTGATAAGAATTTCAACAATCCTTTCGGCGGTTTTCCCATCCCAAAGATCTGGAACAGATCCGGTCTTTTGCCTCCCCTCAAGTACATCACCTGCGGCCTTGATAATATTATTATAATCCATTCCGACAAGAATATTCGTTCCCTGATCAACAGTGCTTGGCCTTTCAGTGTTTTCGCGGAGAGTAATACAGGGGATTCCCAAGTAGGTTGTTTCCTCCTGAATCCCGCCGGAATCAGTAATTACCATTTGTGATTCAGCCTCTAATTTTAGAAAATCCAGATATCCCAACGGTTCAACTATTTTAAAGTTGTTACCATCGATATTATTATCTAAACCAAATTCTCTCAGATTATTTTTAGTTCTGGGATGACAGGGAAAAACAATAGGAATTTTATTACTGATTTTATTAATTGCCCTTAAAATTATTTCAAGCATTTCCCTATTATCTACATTGGATGGACGGTGAAGCGTCATGCAGGCATATTGCTGAGGAGAAAAAGATAAATTACCTAAAATATCTGATTTCTTTGCCTCCTCGAGATTTTTAACAAGTGAATCAATCATAATATTCCCGGTAAAGAATATTTTTTCTTTGTTTACACCCTCGTTTTCAAGATTTATTAAACCGGAGTTTTCGGATACAAACAAGAAATTTGATAGACGGTCAGTTACAATCCGATTAATCTCTTCCGGCATCTCATTATCAAAACTTCGGAGCCCGGCTTCCACATGCGCCAATTTAATACATAACTTTGCGGCCACAATAGAAACGGCCAGAGTGGAGTTGATATCACCAAACACAATTACTAAATCGGGTCGATTTTCAATGAATTCTGATTCAATGCCAACCATTATTTTGGCGGTTTGTTCGGCATGACTCCCGGAACCGACCCCCAAATAAACATCAGGTTTAGCCATCTTTAATTGATCAAAAAATAACTGAGACAATTTGTGATCATAATGCTGGCCAGTATGAATTAATTTAGCGTTAAACTTATCTTGATGTTTATTCAGCTCCTCTACCAGGGGAGCCGCTTTCATAAAATTAGGTCGTGCTCCAACCACAAGACTAATATTCTTTATCATAAAATTACCTATTCTTTATTATGAAAATTAAATCATGTTTTACATATTAATAGTATATTACTTTTTATTTAACGAATTCAACAATTATTATAACATAATTCTTAAGGCTTTATAGGGAATTTTTCTAGAGCAATGGTTTTATTATTCAAATGCTTTTGATTTCAAATAAAATAAAATGAGTTGAACTTATTTCAGAAGCATCATTTTCTTGGTTTCGGTAAAATCATCAACTTTGAGACTATAAAAATAAACGCCGGAGGCAACCTCTTCATTAGATTGATTAAGACCATCCCAATTAAACTCATATTGGCCTGCGACAATGTTATTATTGACCAGAGAAGTAATCTTCTGGCCAAGTATATCATAAATGTCAAGTTTAACATTGGATGCGGTTGGTAAATCAAAACTAATCTTGGTTGACAAATTAAAGGGGTTGGGTTCATTCTGCTTCAACATATTCAGTTGAGGCATTTCTTTTTCATCAATATTATCTATATCTAAACTCAGATCCCACCCGCTTATTGTTGCCATCATCCACCAAAAAGCCTTTCCCTTCTGATAGCAGTTGAAACAATGCGAATGAGCGCAACTTCCACAACCAGGACAGTCATTACTGGCACACCATGTTGTGCACCAGCCACAAATATCGCTTTCATTAGGAAAATAGTCTCCATCTGGGTTATAGCTTTCGATATCAGCAAAATCAAAAAGAATTTTATTATTGGCTGTGCAGTAATCTCGAATCTGATTATTTCTTATGTATAAGTTGCCGTCTATTCCAGTCCCGTCAAGATGACCTGTCATATAAATAAAGGTTACATCAGGGTAATCCAATTCTAACTGGTTCATGGCCGCCAGGTAAATATTTATACCTGCTTCATTATTATCAGAAGCGCCTCCGCACCATGACCACATCGCCATATTATAATCAGGATTTGCATCAAGCCAGTTTTCTGTTGGGGTAACCCATGAAACATCACCGGTATGTCCAAGATCGTCGGTTATTTCATGAAATATTGGTTGGTCATAACTTGAATTTTCAGTTTCTACCATATCCAAACCGGTCATAATCTGACTTCCGTGCGAAGTGTGTCCATAGAATATTTTATAATTTAATGCTATTTGATCGATAACTGTTGATGGGATTTGATCAAATTCCTGGATAGAGGAATGATCGGCAATAATACTTTCTGAGTAGCCAACCAAAGGCGCAAAAATAATAACAAACAGAAGAAACGTTCCTATTGTTGTTTGCTGAACTTTGTAATACATGGTTCCTCCAAAGGTAGGAAATTTATTTATTACCCAAATGTAAAATATTCCGGATAATAATGATCTCTAACTGACTGCTTCTAATAAGATCGGTTTAAAGTTGCTCAATTCTTAGTAGAATTCTAATAAATTCGAAATTACTAGTCAATTAAAATTTGCAATAATTACTGGAAATGATTATATCTGTTTCAAAACTTGACAACGTTTTATAATAATTTGGGAGCTTAATTTTTAGATATATCATATTTTGTATGATGAACAATATAAACCAATAATTGCATTTATTTGCACACATGAAAATATCTCCCAATTATGTTGTTGTGTAGCAATGAATATAATTTCATAACATTTCGGCACAATTAATGCTTATAAACATGCGTATAAAGCAAATTATTTGGAATTGTATTTCGTAGTAATTATAATAGAATATAATCTAATAACTTTTAAATTCTCTCTAAGGAGGAATCTCAAGTGAAAAAACTGTTTAGCATCATGACAATTATTGCAGTTTTAGGACTGTTTGTCATCGGTTGTGAAAACAATCAGAATCCAATTGAGCATCAAAGCTCAATGGTTTTTGGGAATACTGGAACTGCCAAGATCACCATACCGTACGGTGCCACAATGGAATCAGCTACATTTTATATCTATGCTGGTGTTGCCAGCGGTAAAACTGTTGACTTGCAGCGAGTTACCAATGATTGGGACGAATATGCTGTCACCTGGAACAATTTTGGTGCTGCATACACTTCTGATATCTATGGTTCCTTCATTTCCGATGTTATTGGTTGGAAATCGACAGACATTACTTCTCTCGTTCAGGAATGGATTGACGGTACATATGACAACTTTGGCTTTGTGATGATTCAGAATGAGGATATGTCGCCTTATTCCATATACAATAGTCGCGAAAATGCCAATTTCAAACCATATCTGGAAATTTGCTTTACTACTGATGCCGGCGTTTTTTGCGAAACCACATTACCAATTGCTGATGCCTACATTTGGAAATATTATCTTGATTACAATGGTGGGACATCATCATCACTTTATACGGGATGGATTTCAGCTGCTGAAAAACAATCTCTCGTAAAGTTCGAACTTGAAACAATCCCGACGCAGACTCTGGATGGCTGTACTCTTACCATCGGCTTCTGGAAAACTCATGCTGGTTTTGGCCCGCAGGATGATGTTCTTTCACAGTACCTGCCGATTTCACTTGGTACTGATGGTGAAGCCAAAACCATGGTTGTTACTGATGCCGCTATGGCCGTTGATATTCTTAAAATGAAAACTTATGGCACATCAAAAAATAGCATTACTAAACTTTATGCTCAGTTGCTTGGCGCTAAACTGAATATGGCCGCCGGTGCCGATTATTCTGCCATCGCCGATGCCCTTGCTGAAGCTGATGCTTTCCTGGCCGATCATGACTGGAATGACTGGGATGAAGATGATATAGATGAAAATGCATACATTCTTTCATTGAAAGACATTTTTGACGATTACAACAATGGTGACATTGGTCCCGGACATTGCGACGATTTTGGTGACGATGACTAAATTGTCTCAGCACTAAATAAAATGCCCATCGATTAAGTTCGATGGGCATTTTATTTGGGACACCCGCTTTAGAATATATTCCCCGCCACAGATATTTTACCTTGTCTTATCTATAATTGAAATCGCTTCCATTTAACAATAGAGTTGATAATTAGATTTCAATCCCTTGGTATCAGTGAAATCGGAGCTATAATTGCCTGAACAGGTAGAATTTGTATTGTCTTGGCATATGGGGTGTCTTCCGGATGTTTTTTGATAATCCGGTAATCGATGCCGGATTAATTAAGATTATATCTCCCTGTGCCATTTTATAACCTCCAATGTTTTTTATGTCACCCGGAAACCGGCGAGAGCAAAATACTTACCGATCTCCGGAATTCCACTGAGGGCAATCGTGGAATTAATGACTTCTCCCCTCAATTTCTATCCTTCTACCTTTACTGCATACATCCTTTATCCAGGCATGGGCGAGGCGCCATCGATAGTCTGGCCGGTCTTTCCATGCATCAAGAATCATTAACATAAACTCGTAGCCGGTTATATGGTTGCCATCTGCATCCGTTGGATTGCATCATCCATGCGTTTTATCATGGCAGGTATCGCAGAGCATTATTCCGTTGAGTATGCTGTCCCGAAATTTATTTTTAGGGTCAACATGCGCGCGCGGGATGATGTGATGTGGATCATATCTAACGCCGGACTTTGTATAAGTATGTTGTTCGCATAATTGGTTCATGCATCGCCTACCGTCATTGGAAAATATTTTTAGTTTGAATTCATTCTTGCGATAAACTCGCTTTCTTTTATTTGGTTTGAAATATTCCGTCATGGCTCAAGCCTTTCGATATTTCTCGAATCGGTGCCAGTTCCGATCACCGAGCATTAGATCTAATGATGGAAATAGAAGGATTATCTTTAAGTAATTTAGTTGATTATTTCATATTTTGGAGGAAATAAGTTTGAAAATGGTTAGATGTTCTGCGCTAAGAGTGTGTCGAAAAACCCAATAACTCACCATTTTTAGAGATATTCAATTCAGACTATTACTTGGTTAATAATAGTTGCTTGTGAAGTTTAAAATAAATTCATGGGCAGATCGGATCGGGGCCATCTTTATAAATACAATTAATTAGGTATACGACATCTTTTATTCCGATGACCCAGTTGTGATCAATATCGCCTGATTTACGTGGATAGGTGGCTGGTCCATCTTTATATATAAAATTCAATAAATATACAATATCCAAAATATTCAGCCTGCCGTCTATATCGCAGTCTCCACAAATAAAAGGGCAAATATCATTGATAGCACCAATTAATACATTACAATCATTGTTTTCTGATAAACAAGGCGAATCACTTCTTAACCGGTAATCCTTATTATAATAATTGCATAAGTCCGGGTTTTCGTTGAAATTAGTAGGGGAGTTCTCACCAATCCATTCGGCACCTCCCAAATTTCCAAAATAAACGTTACAACCATTAGGTGATGATTCTATATAAACACCAGCTCCGTTAACACTCTCAACACAGCCTTCGCCTTCAACTAACTCTGGGTCAAAAGTGGCATTACATATAGTAGAAATCTGATTATAGGCAATAATGTTATTATTGAATTCAGCGACATTATTGATATAACAGCCTCCTCCTTTGATTTCTAAATTAAAAGTCCCATCGCTGACATCGGCGGGAAGATATATTTCAGATGAGGCATAATTTTCAATAATTGAATTATTTGTGACAATACTGGCTCCATCAATATAACATCCTCCACCATGACTTTTTAAATTTTGAAAAGATGGATAATACTCCCCAAAGCTTCTATATGTTATAGCTGAATTTCTACTTACAATATTTCGTTCAAATATATTATTACCCTCTAAATAGCAGCCCCCCCCATAAGATTCTAATGAAGCGGAAGAATATCTATAGCTGAATGAAGCTTTCATAGTATTTTCGGTGAAAATGTTATCATTGATTACATTGCCGTTTCCATAAAGATAAAGCCCTCCCCCTTTACAACTATAATTGTCTGCCCATGCACCATCGTTAAGAAGACCATTAAATCTTATTTTGTTTTCTAATATAAAGCCATTATCACCATCAACATATAATCCGCCCCCATAACAAGGTAAGTAATCATATCCAGATTTTGAATTTCTATCCACATAACAATATTCTACAAGGAAATTATCACCTTCCAGATATATTCCTCCTCCATGCCCTCCTCCGCCCCCACAAATATTACTTAAAATATCAGAGTTTCTAATTTGTACATCATTTCCTATGCAATATATTCCACCTCCAAAAGCGGGGCCAGATGCTGGAGGAGTCCGAGAGTTGTCAGAATCATTTACATAAGATGTTCCATCGTAAGGACGACTATAGGCGTGATTATTAGAAATGATGCATTGGGAATCTATTAATAAACCGCCGATACAATAAATACCGCCACCATAAGCTTCTTTTGCCCAATAAGCATTTGCTATATTATCACTTATATTACAGTTAAATAGCATTAGCGATGAATTAAGGGAATAAATACCTCCTCCATATGCATCCTGACTAAGAGATGAATAAGAAACAGAGTTAATAATTGATGAATTGTTTATTATTACTTCACTTTCATCAATATAAACTGCTCCCCCTCTACTACCAAATAAATTATCTTCAGTGGTGTAGCCTGTTAGACTAAAACCAATTATATTTATATTCGATGAGCTGGTGATTGTTATACATCTTGATGTGTCAGAAGATATGTTTGTATAATCCCGGCCATTTTCTGATTTTAATACAATCGACCTGCCATCAATTAGTAGGTTTTCTTCATATGAACCATCGGCTACTAAAACAGTATCACCATCTACCGTAGCATCGATTGCTTCTTGAATTGTTAAAAAATTCTCTGGAACATTGATTGTAGTTGAAAATACTGAAGCTGAGATAGATAGAGCTATCCATGCTATTAACAAACCTCTTAAAATACTTCTCATATTTACCTCACACAGGTTAAAGAAAACAATATTCAGTTTTTTGTATGCTCTTTTTATTTGAAGTTCTCCCAGATGCCTAAACCAATACAAATATAGGAAAAACTGGTCGTTTGTCAAGGTTCCAATGAAGTATTTGGCGAAAATGAGAATACTTATAACATTTTTAAGGGAATTTGAATGCGCTCCATTCATTCATCTTATTAATATTCAAAAATAAATTCATGGGCAGATTAGATCGGGGCCGTCTTTATACTTGTAATTAATCAGATAAACAACATCAAAAATATCTATTGCACCACTATTATCAACATCAATTTGATTTAAGGATGCAGGTGTCGGACCGTCTTTATACTTATAATTTATAATGAATATTACATCAAAAATATCAATGACGCTATCGGAATTAGCGTCACCGCAAATATCGGTCTCCGGTTGCCATCCGGCTATTGTTGCCATCATCCACCAAAAAGCCTTACCTTTTAGATAGCAATTAAGGCAGTGGGAATGAGCGCAATATTCGGGGCACATATCGCAGGGATTTGATTCACACCAGCTGTAACACCAATTGCAAAAATCGCTCTCATCAGGATAGTAATTGCCGTCAGGATCATAACTTTCGATATCAGCAAAATCAAAAAGCACTTTATCATTAAGCGCACAATAATCACGAATAAGATTGTTGTTTCTATATAATATTCCTGTTGGGCCGGTTCCGTCTAAATGACCAGTCATATATATAAATGTAACGCCCGGATAATCAGTTTCTAACTGAGTCATATAATACAAATAATTGTTAATATTGACCTCACTGGCATAAGAAGCGCCCCCGCACCATGACCACATAACCACATTTGTTGGGCAGTCCGGCTGATCAAGGTGATTGCAGGTAACCGTAAACCAGCTTGGTGGTGTTCCAGAACCATCACCCAGATCAGAACCATATTCCTGTATGATTAGTGTTCCTTCGCCATTATTGAAATCATAGAGAATATTTTCATCGCGAAGCATTCCCATTCCGGTTACAATCTGACTGCCATGAGAAGTATGCCCATAAAACAGGCGATAATTATCCTGCACCTGGTTTATAACCGAAGATGGTATTTGTTCAAACAAAGGAACATCGTTATGATCTGCGATAATGGCTTCAGCTGAGGCTATTAAAGTTAGGCAAAAAATGGTAATAATCAACAGTAGAATCAATCTGATATAATATGTCATAATTTATCTCCTTGTTTTTAACTATTTTCCAGCGATATGTATTTCGTTGCAGTAACTTCTACAATTTAATTTAGTAAACTTTTGAGAAAAATCAACAACTGATTTGTTCGATTATTAATTATTCGTAAATAGAATATTTATTTAATTCTTAAGAAAACTATTTAAAAGGAACATTTTTATTAGGTAAGCAGAATGAAATTCTGTTTATAGGACGTAATAAGGGAACCATACGCAACCGATAAAAACAAATAAATGTAGTAAATATAACTTTTGGGTTCAGGGCAAAAATAGTATATTTGAACAGATTATGAATACTCAATTTTTATCAAATAAGAATAATAGACATTTTTCCTTTTCAGTTATTACTCTGGTTCTGGTTTATCTACCGGTTATATATGATTTGATTTGGGCTTGGTATGAAGATCCAAACTACTCCCATGGATTTCTTGTACCGTTAATATCTGGCTACTTGATCTGGAAAAAACGTAAGGAACTTTCTGAAATTGCCAAATCAACTCAAAATTTGGGACTGATTCCAATTATTGCCGGAGTTTTATTATTTATTTTAGGTAATGCCGCTTCGGAATACTTCACAGTTCGTTTTTCGATGGTAATGATATTATTTGGCTTGGTTCACTATTACTATGGCAACCTCTTTATTCGCCGTGTTTGGTTTGAAATACTGTTTTTACTATTTATGATTCCGATTCCCTATGTCATTTATTTTTCGGCGACTTTTCCGATGCAGCTTCTCGCCAGCAAAGTAACCGTCTTTTTGCTCGATGGGCTGGGGATGCCGGTAATTCGTCAGGGGAATATAATTCATCTGGCAAATCAATCGCTTGAAGTTGCCGAGGCCTGCTCCGGCCTTCGGTCGCTTATATCACTTTTGGCGCTTGGTGCAATCTACGGCTATCTGACCCAAAAAAGATTTTCAGGAAAAATAATTCTGTTTCTATCAACGATACCAATAGCGATGATCGGAAATATATTCCGCGTTTTTATAACCTCTATTATTGTTTACACTTTTGAAGCTGATGTCACCGCCGAGCCGATTCATTCAACAATGGGTGCATCTGTGTTTGTGGTCGCTTTTGTTTTATTATTGATTTTCGGGACAATACTTAAAAGAGTAATCAAATGAAAAAACTACTTTTATTACCGATTTTTCTTATTGTACTAGGCGGTATGGTTGGCAATGCCCTGCGTTTCACCGAAAGAAAGCCGGATAAAATGACAGATTTTTCTAAAATTCCGCTTGTTATTAATGAAAAATACTTCGGCCGAGAGTATCCCATAAATGAACTTACATCTGAAGTTTTGAAAGCAACGAAAACAACCAATCGAGTTTACACATCCTCAGATGAAATAACATTTCAACTTTTTATTGCCTATTTTGAATCACAAAAATACGGCAGCCAGATCCATTCACCAAAACAGTGCCTGCCGGGAAGCGGTTGGAATATTGAAACGATTAAACCGTTTGAAATAACTGTGCCTGATGGATCCAAAAAAACTATTAATTACTCGGTGATTCGGGATCAGTTTGAACAGGTTCTGATGCTCTACTGGTATGAAACCAGATCCGGTTCCATCCGGGGAGAGTATGGACTAAAATTTGACCTGATAAAAAATTCGATTTTGCTTAATCCAACCGACGCCGTAATCATCAGGCTGACCATCGATACCGGAAATGATTTGGACCTTGCCACCAAACAAGGGCTGGAGTTCATAGACCGTTTCTATCCATATATCATGGAATCACTGCCGTTTTAACACTGCAGTTGATTGTCATTTAATATCAACACCGATTCATTTTTTAAATGATCTACAGGCTAACCAGGGTTTTAAGATTCTGAATTTCGGTCTGAATAAGATGGCGCCATTGGCCAGGCTTCAATCCATCATTACGCAATCCGGCAAATTCGACCCGGCATAAATCCCGAACCGGAGTCCCGACCGCCTTGAGAAGTTGTTTAACTTCACGTTTATGACCTTCAGTTAGCGTCACAATAACTTTCGAAATTTTGCCATCACACTTAAGAATTTTGACCTTCGCTCGACCAATATGTCCATCGGCGAGTTTGATACCTTCGGCGATTTTTTTAACATTTTCAGATGTAAAGGTACCACTGACCACCGCCCGATAAATTTTTTCCACTTCATATTTGGGATGGGCCAGACGATAGGCCAACTCGCCATCGTTGGTCATCAAAAGAGCACCATCGGTATCAAAGTCAAGCCGACCAACCGGATAGATTCTGGTTTTCAAGCCCTTTATATAATACAAAATAGTCTTGCGACCAAATGGATCAAAAAGTGTCGTTAACGCATTTTTTGGCTTATTCAGAAGAACATAGACCAGCTTGCTGACCGGACTGATCTCGATACCGTTGACCTTGACAATATCTTTGGATTCATCGACCATAGTTCCCAAAGCCTCTACGGTCAGGTCATTTAATGTGACTCTTCTTTTTTTAATTAGTTGTTCTGCGCCGCGGCGTGATGTCACTCCACAAATAGAAAGGTATTTATTAATTCTAATCAATAATGCCTTGCCTTGAAAATAGGTTGCAAACGTTACCCTGTAAAATTTAGAATTCTTCTGCCGCTGTTGTTACTTCAACAGCTTCCTTATCCTCGACCTTTCCCGAAGTGCCAAACTGATTTTTTTTATACTCAGTAAGCGAAATAATGTTGTCTTCCGATTCATCGGTTTTGTCAGATATCAATTCATTCTGACCGGTATCGGCCGTCTCAACAGTATCACCAGCATCATCTATTACATCATCTGAAACCATGTTTTCATTGACAATTTCATCATCCCGCTGCTCATCGGCTTCAAATTCCTCAGTTTCTTCAGATACAATTTCATCCTGATCGATATCGGCACTCTCAACCGTATCACCGACATCATCTATCACATCATCTGAATTACTGTTTTCATTAATAATATCTATCTCTGATTGCTCATCAATTTCATTTTTCTCATTGAGCAAATCATCAGTCTTAACATTTTCAGTAGCAGATTCAAGTGCGAGCATTTGTTGTGATTCCGGCTCCCTGGCAGACAGCAGCTCTTCGATCTCTTCCATCTTTGGCAGATCTTTGAGTGAATTCAAACCGAAATATTTCAAAAATTCATCGGTTGTGCTATAAAGAAGTGGTCGTCCGATTGTTTTTGCCCGGCCGGCAAGCGTAACAAATTTCCGTTCCAATAAAGTTCGGACCGCCGAATCCGATGACACCCCGCGGATCATTTCGATATCTACTCTGGTCACCGGCTGGCGATAGGCGATAATAGCCAAAGTTTCCAGCATCGCCCGGGTTAATTTTTGTACCCGCCGCCGCGTAAACAACTCCTCAACATACCCGGCATAATTTTCAGTAATATATATCTGATATCCACTGGCAATTTTCCTGATTCGATACGAGGCGTCGTTCATCATATATTTGTCATTTAACTCGGTCACAATTTTTTCAATTTCACTGGCTGTAATACTCTGTAGAATATTAATGATCTTGCTGGCTGGTAATGGTTCGGGGGAAGAAAATATTAGCGCCTCAATTATTGGTAATCTATTTCCATTTTCATTCATTGATTCCCCCTATCTATAAAGTATGTGATCTTTCTAACTGTTCCATAACCGATTGTGTACTATTATACTCCTGACCCCGATAAACACGCAGTTCCGAAAACGGAAGTGATTGCCGAATCTTAATCCTTCTCAATTTAACCAATTCCAGAATTGCCAAAAGGGTCGTCACCGCGACGATCTTTCTGGGGATATCGGCAAAAAGCTGCCTGAAGGTGGCCGATTCGCTTTGATCCAGGATTGATAAAATTCTCTCGATCCTGTCTTCGACCGATAATTCCTCCGGAGATATTTCGTAAAGTTGCTCTTCATGGATTCGGTCAAGGGTTTCTTTAAAGGCAGTCAAGAGATCAAATAGGGTGGCATTATCCGCACAGACAACTTTTTCTTTATATTCAATACCGGTGTTGATACCTGATGGAACAAACAGGCGCCCTTCAAGAAATCTTTTATCTTTCAGTATCTCTCCGGCCTCTCTAAACTTGCGGTATTCGAGCAGAGCCGCAACCAGTTCCTCACGAGGATCAAGCAGTTCCTCACTCTCCTCATCGCGAGGAAGAAGCATCTTAGCCTTGATTCTGATCAAGGTCGCCGCCATCAGAATATAATCACCGGCCAATTCAAGATTGAGGACTTTCATCATCTCGATATACTGCATATACTGCCGGGCCACACGGGCAATCGGGATATCGTAAATATCGATTTCATCCCTACTGATTAAATAATGCAGTAAGTCCAATGGCCCCTGAAAAATTTCAAGGTTGACTGTATAATTATCCTGAGCTAACGCCATAATTAAAAATATTCCATTTTCATTGCGGAACGAACCGACTCCATCACGGAAGCAGCTCTTTCCCTTGCTCTGGTCGCACCACTGTTTAATACATCCCAGATATAATCTTTATTATTCTCAATAACAACCCTTTTTTCTCTAATTGGCCCCAAACTATTATTAAGATTAATTATTAATTTCGCTTTGCAATCGACACAACCGAGTTCACCGGTCCGACAAGGTGGGGCAATTGTTTCATTCGGGTTGTCGGAGTAAACATTATGCAGAGCAAAAACAGGGCAAACTTCAGGATGCCCCGGATCGTCTTTCCGGAGTTTATCAGGATCAGTGAACATTCTTTTCAGCTTTTTCGCCGTCGCCTCTTCGGTATCCAAAATCATGATATGATTGTCTAATGATTTGGACATTTTCCGGCCATCGGTTCCCGGTATCAGTGGAATTTTGGTCAACAGCACCTGCGGCTCGCGAAGTGTCTCGCCGTATAAACCATTGAACCGTTTAGCCAGATCAGCCGCCAGCCAAATATGTTTTTCCTGATCTTTTCCAACCGGGACCTTATCAGCATTATAAACGCAAATATCGGCCGCCTGCAAAACCGGGTACCCGAGAAAACCGTAACTGTCAAGTCCCAGATCTTCTTTTTTATCGGCATAAGTCGGCAGGCGAGTCAAAGTCGGCACTGTTGTCAGCATCGAAAAAATCAGATGCAACTCGGCATGTTCCTTAACATTAGACTGAATAAAAATAGCGCATTTTTCAGGGTCTAATCCGGCAGCAAGAAAATCAACCGCCACCTGATATATCCGTTCCTTCAAAACAGATGTGTCTTTATAGCTTTCGGTAAGGGCGTGCCAATCGACAATACAACAGTACATATTATAATCATTTTGAAGATTTACCCAGTTTTTTAGCGCACCTTCAAGATTGCCGATATGAAGGGCGCCGGTCGGTTGCATTCCCGATAAGATAGTTTCGTCTTTCATCGACTACTCCATAAAAAGGTAAGGTTTCCAGCGGTCGTCAACATTGCCGATAAAACGCTGGATATAAGTTATATGATTAGGACGGATCGGCTTCCGAAGCAATTTCATTCCGGCTGCCTTTGGTGTCCTGTCCCCTTTTTTGTTATTGCATTTATCACAGGCACAAACCAGATTTTCCCAGCTGTCGGCCCCTTTTCTATTTTTGGGAATAATATGATCGACAGTCATCGGTCCTTTGATGGAGCCGCAGTAACAGCAGGTATGACCGTCTCGAATAAGAACATTTTTACGAGTCAGAACAACGCTCTTTCGCGGTGCTCTGATATACCGATCAAGTCTGACTATTGACGGCAAAGAATACGATGTCAAAACCGATCTGATTTTAACGCCGTTATGAGTTTCGATCATTTCGGCTTTACCAAGATACATCAAAAGAAATGCCCGTCGGGCAGAACAGATTGACATCGGCTCATAATTCTGATTTAATACCAGCACATTGTTATTCAAAATCGACATCTGTTTTCCCGGTCAAATAATCATCTTCAGCTACAATACAATAAAATCAGGCTATCAGTCTCAATTGTCAATATTTATTATTTTCTCTTTCAAGATATTGAAACGTAATAATTAAAACTGATCTTTTATACCAAAACCCAATTTGAGAATAAAAAATTGAAATAAGTAATAATTTATCAAGTAAAATCTATTGCCCCCGATAAAATCAGTATGGCGATTAAAAAAAGAGCATTTCAGGGTGAACGAGGAGCTTTTTCCGAGGCTGCCGCAGGCCTCTTAATCAAAGGACCAATAAAAGCGATTCCATCTGAATCATTTGACCAACTCTTCGATAAAGTGGAAAACAGGTCTGCCGATTTTGGCGTTATACCGATTGAAAATTCACTGATCGGTTCGATTCACCATAACTATGATCTGCTCCTTGAAAGAAACTTAAGCGTCATTGGAGAAGCGCAACTCCGGGTTGTCCATTGTCTGATTGCTTCCCCCAAAACAAGACTTGGAAAAATTAAAAAAGTATATTCTCATCCTGCCGCTTTGGACCAGTGTCGCAATTTTTTCAGGAAGCACAAAAATATTAAGCCGGTATCATATTATGACACCGCCGGAGCAGTGAAAATGCTGGTCGAATCTAACTTAACTGATTCGGCAGCAATCGCTTCCCCATTTGCGGCTGAAATACATAAAATGAAAAAACTAAAAAAATCAATTGAAGATGAAAAATCAAATTTCACCCGCTTCTTACTATTGAGCCGGAAACCTATAAAATTCTCAGGTAAGGCAAAAACTTCGGTTGTTTTTTCACTCAAAAATATACCTGGCGCTTTATTTAAGGCACTCTCGGTGTTTGCATTGAGAGACATAGACTTAACCAAAATCGAATCTCGCCCGGCTCGAAAACATGGCTGGCAATATTATTTTTATATCGATTTTATTGGCTCTATTAAAGAAGTCCGTATCAAAAATGCCTTAGATCACCTGGAAGAAATTACTCAGTTTCAAAAAATACTCGGCAGCTATCCAACCAGTATAACTCTATATTAGGCTGTCATTTATTGACTCAATAATCAGTCTGAATTACCGATAATTATTAGAATGATATCTGTTCATGAAATTTAATACGATTGGTATCAATATTTGGCATTATTGAAGTCGAATTCATTTACGGCTTTATCAAGACAGCAATTAGGCGGTAAATAATGAAAGATGAGCAAAAAACAAAAGCGGAATTAATTAAGGAGCTAAAAATACTCCGCCGACAAAACGGTTTACAAAAATCCAATTCAGCCGAAATAAATAAAAATCCAGTATCAAATAATAACGAAGAATTTAATCGCGCTGTC
Source organism: Candidatus Zixiibacteriota bacterium (assembly GCA_030667525.1). Classification (GTDB taxonomy): domain Bacteria; phylum Zixibacteria; class MSB-5A5; order GN15; family PGXB01; genus JAAERC01. The sequence continues at coordinate 18,594 of DAOUVS010000015.1, forward strand.
GTTGAAAGCTCTCCTTTGGGTATATCTGTCCGCAGCTCCAGTGGAAAACTGCTAAGTGTCAACAATGCCTGGAAAAAAATATGGAGTTTTTCCGATGAGCAAGTAAAAGAGCTTATGAAAGCAGATCCCGTAGATCCGAGTTTCTTAAATAACCGAGAATCACTGGGAGAATGGCTGCCCAAGGTTGAAAATATTTATAAAAATGGCGGATTCTTACACATCCCCAAACTCTTTCTCACTGACAAACAATGTGACAGATCATGCTGGGTCAGTCTTACTTATTATGCCATTAATGACGATAAGGGTGACGTTGACCGCATTGTCATATTGACTGATGATATCACCGAACGCAAGCAGGCGGAAGATAAACTCAAAAAAAGTCAGAAACTTTATCAAACATTAGTTGAAAATATTGATCTTGGCATTACGCTGATCGACTCCAATTACAATATTCTTATGAGTAATGAGGCACAAGGCAGGTTATTTAATAAATCTTTCAGTGAATTAACCGGTAAAAAATGCTATAAAGAATTTGAAAAATGCAACGACGTTTGCTCACATTGTCCCGGATCCATAGTTATGACGACCGGCCAGACTGCAAAAGTACAAACACAGAGAATTAAAGATGATGGAAGTAAATTTGATGTCAGGATAAATGTATTTCCAATATTTGACAACGATAGTAAGCCTACTGGTTTTATTGAAGTCGTGGAAGACATCACCGAACACAAACTGGCCGAAGACGAAGTCAGGAAATTTAAAACAATTTCAGATATGGCCAATTATGGGACTGCCATAGTAGACCTTCAAGGAAATATCATATACCTTAATGATTATTTTGCGAGCATGCATGGATTGACGATTGAAGAAACAATTGGAAAGCACCTTTCAATATTTCATACCGATGAACAGTTGCCAGAGATAGTCCGAATAAATAAAAATCTTATAAAAAATGGTAGTTATCCCGCTATTGAAGTCTGGCATAAGAGAAAAGATGGCACAGTTTTTCCGACTATGATGAACGCTACAATTATTAAGGATGAAAATGATAAATCGCTCTATATCTCTGCCTCAGCTATTGACGTCACCGATCACAAACAAGCGGAAGAAGCCCTGAAAGATTCACAACAACGCTTACAGGGATTATCAGATGCATCTTTTGAAGCAATATTTCTCTCGGACAAAGGTATTTGTATAGACCAGAACATTACTGCAGAAAAGATATTCGGTTATACTTCTCAGGAAGCAATCGGTCGACCAGGTACTGACTGGATTGTCCCGGAAGATCGAGAGTTGGTAAAAAATAAAATGATATCCGGCTGTGAGAAACCTTACGATGTAACCGCGTTGCGTAAAGATGGTACAACTTTCCCAGCAGAGATTCAAGGTCGCATGATTAATACCGTGGAAACCCGGTCAGAGTAACATCGCTGCGGGACATCACTGTCCGCAAGCATGCGGAAAAGAATTTGCAGGGATACGAACGCATAGTATCCAGTTCCAACGATATGTTAGCACTACTGGATAAGAATTTCGTTTACCTTGCAGTAAATGAAAGATATGCGAAGGCCTTTGGCATGACCCGTGGCGAACTTGTCGGGTCTACAGTATCTAAGATATTTGGCAAAGAGTTCTTTGAATCAGTAATTCAACCATATGCTGAGAAATGTATGCAGGGGCATGAAATCCGCTACCAGGATTGGTTTGATTTCCCGACATATGGGAAACGATCCATGGAGATCGCTTATGACCCATTTCGTGGTCCTGACAATGAGATTAATGGATTTGTAGTCAACGGTCGTGATATTACTGATCGTAAGCAAGCCGAAGAGGCATTGCGAGAAAGCCAGGAGCACTATAAGAATTTCTTTGAAAATGCCTTAGTTGGATTTTTTAGGACAAAAATCTCCGATGGTACATTTATTGAGATCAACTCAAAGGCTGCCGAACAGTTGGGATTGCCAATAGAAAAAATTATTGGGAAAATGCGTTCCGCTGATCTGTATCGAAACGCTGACCAAAGGAAAGAACTTCTCACAATTCTCAAACGGGATGGCGTCGTACATGATTTCGAAACAGATATGACCCTTCTTGATGGCAGAAATATTATTTTTTCTATATCAGCAAAAGCCTATCCAGAACAAGATTATTTGGAAGGAACCGTGGTTGACATCACAGAACGTAAGCAGACAGAGGAGGAATTAAGAAAACTTGCGGAGGTCGTTAAATATAGTAGCGAACTTGTCAATATGGCTGACTTGGACGGAAATATGATTTTCCTCAATAAAGCCGGCGGGGAAATGCTTGGTATTGATCCTGATAATGTACAAGACACAAATATTATGGAAGTGATACCGGAAAAATGGAAAAATATAGTACAGAATGAACTCTTACCGGCCTTAATGAGTGGAGAACATTGGAATGGCGAGTTGCAGTACCGAAATATAAAAACAGGCAAATTAACCGACGTTCATGCAATGGCATTTACCGTTAAGGATCCCAAAACCGGTAAACCTCAGTTCCTTGCCAATGTCTCACTGGATATCACCGAAACCAAACGTCTTCGAGAACAGGAATCTCGCGCCTTGCGTCTGGAATCAGCCGGACGAGTCGCCGGACAGATCGCCCATGATTTTAATAATCTTTTGGCGCCTTTGGTCGCTTATCCTGATTTTATAAAAGAAGGATTACCGGAAAACCATCCGACCTTGAAATATATTAACGGTATGGAAAAATCGGCTAATCAGATTGCCGAGATTAATCAGCAGCTTTTGACGCTAAGTCGGCGGGGACATTACAATCAGGAAGTTTTGAATCTAAATGAAGTTATCCAATTTGCGATTGGAGAGATGGGAATATTACCGCAAACTGCTGTGATTGAAACTGATTTTGCCAAAAATCTGATGAATATCAGAGGTGGTGCTTCACAAATTAACAGGATTTTGTTTAACTTGATTCACAACGCCCGTGATGCCATGCAGGATGTTGGAAATATCATTATCAAAACTGAAAACTATTATGCTGATAATCCGACAACCAATTTCGGCCACATACCCAAAGGTGAATATGTCAAAATTACCATCTCCGATATCGGATGCGGCATTCCTGAAGATATCAAACATAATATCTTTGATCCATTTTATACAACTAAATCGTCAGACAGGAGACGAGGATCCGGTTTAGGTTTGAGCGTAGTTGATGCAGTTATGAAAGATCACGACGGATATATAGATCTTCAAAGCAGTGTCGGGGACGGAACATCGTTTTATCTCTATTTTCCAATCACACGGGAAACAATTGATGCCGCCTGCGAAGAAGAAATCCTCGGTGGAACCGAATCTATTCTGGTTGTCGATGATGATAAAACACAGTGCGATGTAGCCCTGATGCTTTTGAATAAGTTGGGTTATAATGCCACCGCCATCAATAGCGGCGAACAAGCTATTCAGTATATAAAAAAGAATCCGCAAGATCTATTATTGCTCGATATGATTATGCCTGATGGTATTGATGGGACAGAAACATTTCGACAAGTTATTGAAATGTATCCGAACCAGAGAGCAATTATTGTCTCAGGATATGCCGAATCGTCGCGAGTCGAAGAGGCCCGACAACTTGGGATTGAAATGTACATCAGGAAACCTCTGACCCTGAAATTGGTAGCATCGTGCATTAGAAAAGTTCTTGATAAAAAAGAGGACTTGGTCAGTATTTCCTAAAAATCATTATTCTATCAATAATGGCGTGAAATTATCGATTGTTTGTTTTATTCGATTTTTAACTTCATCACCGGTTGGATTTAATTCCGCCTTGGTAAAATTTCCAGATTCGATGTTTATTCTTTCAAATATCTGAAAATACAGATTATATATCATTTCCAGACTCAACTGATATTTTGGTTGAAGTAGCGGAATAATATTATCCAGTACTTTGCGCGCCTTCAGGCGATAATAATTGGCGATCGATTGATAGTCTGCCATAAGATTGCGAAACTCTAATGGTATCGAATTCCCCTCAGCAACCGACCGCAGATCATCACAATTGAGGTTATGCTTCAGCAGCATATTATCAGCAAAGTAATTAAGATTAGTCAATTGATCTTTCTGGAAATCCCTTATGATATGCACAAAATAGGAAAACAAAGCCAGCGGTCGAGCCGCCAGCCGAATATTGAATTTTGGTCCGGAGTAGTTTTTGCCGATTTTTTCGACTCCGCACAAATGCATAAAAATCGAAGCCGGTGAAATTGCCGCCCCCTCAGAATAGCGCAGGAAAACTAATAAACTTCCAAACCCGTCATGTTCCAAATCATATATCATCGCTTTATGCAGTCTCTCCCACGGCCAGAATGGTATTTTAAATATCTCAAGCGTCTCAATTAATTCGCGCCGAAACGGATCAGAGTCATCCTTTTTTTGCATCGCCTTCATCCATTTTGCCATCTCACGTTTCATTTGTATCAATTCAATGGTTGCTATTTTTTTCTTGGATGATTTCCGGTCATCCACCAGATCATCAATCAAACGCATTGAACGATAGCAGGTTTTAAACGCATCATAGCGATTTTTATCCCAAAATCTCGCCGCGATATCAAGAATCGGGTTGGTCAGAATGTCGTCAAAATCAACATCTGGTAAAAAATCAAGCTTTGTTGTTTTATCAGATATCATATTAAGCTAAGTATAATCATATTTTTCAGTGTCGAAAAGCTGTTTCCCAATATTTATAATAAAAAATCCCGGGCAGAAAACCCGGGAATGAAAACTTCAAATTAAATGGCAGTTTTGTGTCATACCAGGGACATGAATCTACAGCCTTCGCCGCAATGAGCTATTCTCGGAATGTTAAATCTTTTCATAACATCCTCCTTGTTAAAAGTGTGTTCTTTTTGTTTCAAAAAAATGGGATCTATTCTTTTTGCTGTTTATCATCGGAAGGACAGCAATCCTCCATTTTTGTACCCCCAGGGGAGCAACATTCGACTTTCATCATTTTTGCCCCGCCAAACATCGGCATACATCCACAGCCGCAGGCCATAACCTCTTTTAAATTTTTGCCCTTTACGTCAACCCTGAAACCATCGTCGGTCTCGGTAAACTTGATTTGTCCAATTTCTTTTTCCATTAGTATCACCACCCTTCGCTTCTTATTACTATATACTTATATGCGCATATGTCAATATATGTTTCAAAAAAAATATCTTTTTTTTCAAATACTTAAACTTTTTTTGCCTTTTTTGTTTTCCGAGATTTTCCAATATCTACAACTTTTATCTCCAGACAATCGCAAAATCCTGTGCAGCAATCACCTACCGATATTTTATTCAATTTGTAAAAAACCTGCTGACCTTCCCGACGATCGATAACCACTTCCGCTTCTCTCAAAATTCCCAAATGGCGGCTGATAGTCGGCTGAGAAAGTTTAATCTTCCCTACTATCTCATTGACAGTCATTTCTTTAACCGCCAAAAGACCAAGAATTTTCAATCTGGTCGGGTCACCAAACGCCTTAAAAAAT